>CAMLDH010000125.1 GCA_946478765.1 uncultured Oxalobacteraceae bacterium
ACTTGACGGTGACGGCCCCGTTGCTCTGCAGCGCGCCCGCCTGGTGCGCCCAGGAGGCGCTGCCGGCGACGGCGGCAGGCACCGCCACCATCAGCGCGATCGACGCGGCCAGCGCGCCGAACGTGCGACCGGATTGACAAGGCTATCGTATTTTTAAAGGGGGAAGCCTTAACACTTCTTTAGAAATAAAGTGTTAAGCCGCGATCGCGAGTTGGGTTGGCAACGGATCGATCATCACCACCAACTGCTGGTCGATCATTTCAAGGTATTGGTCCGGTGCCGGGAGCGCTCCTTCGCCTTTCATTGACGTTACAATTTTTCGAAGCAGGGTGTCCTGCGCGAGTCGGATTGCAGAGTCACGAGTTACGCCATATTCCGCGAGGTCCTCGAAGTCGAGAAAGCGCACTTTGAAGTTGCCGCGTTCTTCCTCGACAACAGCGGGGTAGGGGACCAAATTGCTCAGCACCGCCTGCTTGCCTTTGTTCCTATTCCCTTCGAGTTTGCGGACCAGTTTCTGAGCACGTAAATGCGTATACCTCTTGAGCATTGACAAACTCTTGTGTCCACTGATTGCAGCAACTTCCATAATATCGAGTGTACCTAGTTCAAATAGTCTTGATATTGCTTCGTGCCGCAGATCATGAAAGTGCAGACCCATGATGCCGAGCTTGATTGTCATGAACCGCCACGTAGATTTCAATCCCTCTGACGTATAGCGAAATACCTTCCCTCTGGATTGAACTCCAAGCCGGATGAGCGCCAATCGTGCCTTGTTGGACAGCGGCACGTCACGCTTTGTTCCATTCTTTGTACTTGGAAGATGAGCGATTCCAGTCTTGAGATTAATGTGTTCCCATTCAAGTTTTAGAATCTCGCCTTGGCGCATCGCCGTCTCAAGTGCCAGAACGATGATTGAATAAAGCGTGGGGTTAGGGTGCTGGTATGCGTACCGCAAGATCAAGCGGTCTTCGCGTGCGGTAAGTCGACGGTCTCTGCCAGGAGGGGCCTTCGGTTTACGCACTTTGGTGACTGGATTGTCGTCACATGCGCCCCATTCGATTCTACAAATATCGAAGAAGCTTGAAAGTAGTGACATCTCCAGCCGGACTGAAGACGGCGCAAGTAGTTTCTTGGTCCTTGGATTGATCTCTGCAAGCCGTTGATCTCGATAGGTCGCGATGTCGACGCTGGTCACCTCTCTGACGATTTTATCGCCGAGGAGTGAGCGCGAAAGCTGTTCAATTCGGTATTTTTCCTGTGCGTAGCCCTTCTTTAAAATCGAGACTTTTGATCTATAGATCTCCAGCGCAGCGCTCATGGTCCAATTAACCATTGGGCGCTGCTAAGATTTCCTCTATGCGCAGGGCTATGTGAGAAAGTTTGATGTTCAAGGCTGTACAGAGAGAAAATAGGGTGTCTAGTGTCGGTGATCGTTGTCCAAGTTCGAGAAGCGAAATGTAGGTGCGATCAAGTCCGGCGTCATAAGCTAAAGCATCTTGGGATAGTCTCCTGAGAGTTCTCTGCTCTCGTAGGGCTCGCCCAAATGCCTGGTTGTGGTTCATACTTCCGGGTTATGTTGTTATGGTTTTGTGTCCCGCCCAATTAAAGTCTGGTGCAACTAAACTGGACCAGTAACGGAGTGCGTCGCTGACCAACCAGTAAAATTGACGTTCGGGACAGCTTGTCCTCTATTTTCCTAATTCCGACAATAATCAGCATCCGACTATTGTCGGAATAGTCAACGGCGCGTTAAATTAGTCGTTAACGGATATGGAATATTATTTGACCTAAGAACTGGTAAAACGATGGCGCGTCTTTTGGGAGTGTTCTTGACTTGGTGCTTTACGGCGACAGTCGCTGCGGCCGCACCGCCGATCGACGTCCTGAAAAGCCAGTATCCGGCCCTCTATAAAGTCTATGTCGCCAATGAGAGATATCAGGCGGGCTTGGCGGATTACGCAAATCGTCAGGGATTCCGGAGGCCGTTTGAAAATCTCGCTACCGTTATTCATGAAGTCATACATATCGATTCGGCTGTACACCAAGGCTATTTCATCGATGGGATCTACTATGAGCCGTATTTGAGGCGTGATGCGTGGCCGGGGTTCACAAACGAACTTGTCGGCCCCTATTTGGCAAGCCATGAACGCGGAATAATCTATCGATTGTATGCGCTCAATTCACCGCATAACCACTTAGGGAATTTGGTCGATGAAATCAATGCATACGGTCACGTAATGCCATTTGTATGCAGCAATGAGCCAGAATCGAGCGAAAAACAGATAAAGAACCTAGTAGGTTTTCTTCACCTAACCGAAGGATATCTACGAGTGATGCGGCTAGCTGCTCCTCAGGAATACAGCACAATGGTCGAAAACAAGGAGAGCAGAGGAGTCTTTAAACTGGTTATCCAGCGTGCTTGGGAGGCGTTGACGTTCTGCGGCGTGCCGGCGGCGAACATTCCATCTCAGGAAACAGGATATTTCATGGCAGTGACGGCCCAGCAGAACCAAGCCATCAAATAACTTGACAGTCATGTTGTCAAGAGATACCGTGACACTGTATCGAATAACGAAAGTTGGAGGGCATTATGGCTGGTGGATTGGATCTACTCGGCGGTCAGATGATGAACCGCTTTTGGGGCAACAAGGCTGAAGCCCAGGCGGAAGGTGTCGCAAGCGATTGGCGTAAGCACGCGGTGTCTCTGCTGCAGAAGCTCGAAAGGGCCGATGAAAAGGCATTGTTCAAGCAAGCCGAATTCGACGCGAATGATCAAGTTCTCAAGCTCGCTCTTGATGCCTTGAAAAAGGCAGATCCGTCTTCGCCGATACTCGATAAAGGAACTCGCGACAATTTGCGTCGGCAGCATATTGCGGCAGCCTTGGGTACTAAAGGCTATAAAGTCGATCTCAAGACTGGAGCAGTTGAATCAAAGATTCGTTGATTTGTTTTTGAACTTTGAAAAAAAAGCCGGGCTTGCCCGGCTTTTTTTATTGGCCCGAACCTAGCAAATCGCTATTCGTTGGGCTGGCAGATGCCTTGTTGGGCGCATCCAAGGCGGGCTTTTTCTTTCCTCCGCCAAGTCCGCCGGCTGCGCCGTGCTTAACTTCTTTCACGCCGCCGACCAGGATATTATGACCTTCCTCGCCAGAGCGCTCCGCGGAGGAGATGCCGCCAGCATGCGCGCCCAGCCAGCGAAGGATGTTGTCCGGGATCCAGTGAATGAGCGAGAACACGATATGGACGACTGTCGTCATCAAGATGACATAGATCGCGACGTACGCAACAAACGAAACAATACCCGTCATTGAATCGGCCTGAACACCTCCGACTACGGTCATGAATGCAATGTTGATGATTCCTGTGACAGGTTGCGTGAGCAGCATGGCACCAATGAGGCCGAACAACATCAATGCGGGACGCATGACAAGCGACAAGATCATCATGTAGCCTTGCCCCGCTTTGCCTATGGCGTCATCACCGTCCGGATGGACGTGTGCGACCGCGAACAGGGGGCCGGCAATAACAGCCTCCAGCGTCAGGACGAACCAGTTCACTACCGAAGTAATCCAGGTGATGAACGGGATCATCGGCACATAGGTTGAAAGAGTTACGCCAAAGGCGAGTAATGCAAGGATAAGAATGGTTAAGATCCCGGACAGGAACTGAAGCACTGCCCCCCAGTCCATGACGCCAGCGCCGGCGATCTTCCCGGCTGCTGAGTTCGCAGCTCCTGCAGCTCCGGCAAGCACAGCCAGGAGGACCTCGCCAGTGCCGACAATCGTGTCCCCAAAGGATTTCATCTGGCTCATGTGATTGAGATTTGAACCGGCAATCTCTTGAGTCATTTGATTGATTGCGCCCATGAATGGGGCGGAAAGCAGTTTTCTCACATACTCCCAAGCGCCTTCACCTTCACGCGGAGCGCGAACGTTCGTGTCGTTGTAGTAGGTTTTGCGTACATCGTCCACGTGGTGTTTGGCGTATTCGTCGGCGGCGGCCATGGCATCCTGGTAGGTCAACAAGACCTCTCGCGTTTCCTTGTCGATGATGTCGATCGGCTCGGATGTTGGCAATCCGTTGAGGGTCGATTGCATCACATCGTTCATCTTGACAATATGGTTGTACCAGGTACCGGCAAAGATCCATCCGCCACTTTCTGCACCTTTCAGGAAGTCGGTGCGTGCGCGATCATTCGTCTGTTGTACAGTTGACTTGGCCGCAGCACGCAAAGCTGCCTCATAATCGTTTGCGGCCATTTCAAGCACACCCGGGGCCGGCTTTTGGCCGGCGACGATTTGCTGTGCGATCGGATGCAAAGTCTGGACCATTTTCTGGACCGCCTGGGCATGAGCAGCCATGATCGGGTCTTTGATGATTTTGGTATTGCTATTGCCCTCTGACGCTTCCCACGACTGCTTCCATGAAATGCCACCGCATACATCTGGATTGATGTAGCTATTGTCGTTGGCTCTCCACTTGTAATCGGTAATGTTATAAGACGACTTGGAGTAGTTCTTGATCGTCGTATATGCACCGACCACAGGAAACACGTCAAACACGTCATAGTTGGTCATCTCACCGGTGTTCATCATCTTGCGCTGAACGGCGACGGCATTGATGCGGGTACTGCGATTCGATTCCTGGAACTGTTTATTCATAGCTGCTGCACAAACCTCAAATTTGAGGATGTTTGCTGCAAGCGGCCGGGAATCCGGAATCATCGGCCGGCTGATCATGTTGTCCTGTTTGATCTGCTCGATGCCGGCCTTCCAGATGGCATCGGCAACGCCGACGCCCTGGAGCGCAAGCCACAAAATGGCGATCTGAATCAGCGAGTAGCCGGATCCGAGCGGAAGCAGCAGAGCTGTACCGCCTGCGGTGCGAAGCGGCACCCAGATTGACGACATTTTCTTGCCCAGGATTTCTCCATCGTGAGCAGAATCGATCGTGCCCTTGACCGTAGTGAAGCCAACGAACAGCATTCCAAGAAAAAGGACTGCGCTGTTGAAGATCTTCATCATCGCGCCAAGAACATCGCTGGTCTGGCCACCTTCTACATTGCCGCCGGTGGCGATCAAACCGATGATGCTGCCAAATACCTCGCGGAGAAAGTCTACGGACGTATCGCCCACTGGAGGGGTGAACTGATTTAGCGATGTCCCTAAAGGAGAATCTGCCAGCGCGGATCCTGTAAGCAGACCAAGCAGCACCAGGGGGAATATTCTTTTCATTCGAACTCCTTAGTTCTTGATCCGCTGTTTATTTTGAGGGCCTGGTGCCGGCGACTCAGGCATTTGCAAGCCAGGCACGGCCTCGTCGGCCGTATTGAGGCGCTGCATCAACTTGTGGGACATGGATTGCCATGCTGGCAACTTTTTTGCGGGTTCAGATTTTGGCTCGGTTTTTGCCGCATCCAACGTGGAATTCGGTACAACGTTCGGCAGATTATCTGCTTCCGGTTGCGTGTTTCTGAAGTGTTTAAGAATCCGTAGCACGTTATTATCCGCTATTGACTGACAGGCTTTTTTAACTAATACTATCCTATCATAATATAACGAAAGTTTAGGCGGCATCATGATCATGTTGAGCTTGTCCACGGATGATGTTCGGATGCATTGGCAACAGATTTCGCCAGATCTGGGCAAACTCTTTGCCGGGGTTGAAAAAACGGAAGACTGGACCCTTGACAATAACCCAGATATTGCCGAACGGCTTACCCGCTTCGGTCTTCGACTATCCGACCCGTCAGCAACCCTCAAGCTTGCGGATGCTGACAAAAACGACCTCCTATTTTTCCTTGTCTACATTAGTACCAGCAAAGCTTTTCGCCTGATTCAGTGGATGGATAGCACCCAGAATGGATTGGGGACACGGCTGTTGAACGTGCTTCTCGAACAGGACGGCACCGGTGTCTTTTCTCAGGTGGTCGACCCCATGCTGGCGGGGACAATGATTCAGCGTCTTCGAGTCATTCAGAACACTCCATTTTTCCAGAAGCTTCTATCGCCCTCGATGTTAGAGAGCATCCTGCGAGCAATCGATAATTACCGAGAAGAGAAAGACCAACATGAAGCGTAACGCAGCTGTTCTTATCCTGGTCGCCACACTGGCGCACTCGTCCTCCGTGTGGGCTCTGGATCCACAATCGGTTCAGGCATATTGTGATGAAGTAAAGAAAGCATCGCTCGACGCCCAAACCCGGTACATTCAGGCCTATCAACCGCGCGTCGATCCGGGGAAGACATTCGATGACGCGACATCGAGCTGCCTCGACTTCATTTCAAATTTCAACATTGGGTTCTCCTTCAATATTCCGAGTCTGGGAGATATTTCTGGCCTCTTGCAGCAGATGGCGCAAAAGCTTCTGCAGCGAGCGTGCCAGGCGGCACAGCAGCAATTCAGTAAAGCGGTTTCGGATGCGCAGCAATCAGTTGGTGGAGGCCTTAACTCTGTCAACCAGGTGCCCGGCGTGAATGTCGGTGTCCAGACCGGTAATTCCGGTGGACAAGGAATGAATGTCACTGGCGTCATTCGGGATGACGGCGGTTCCACTCTGAAAAACACGGCGACAACGGCAGTTGATCGCGTGGTCAATTTCCTCAAGTAAGGCGGATGTCAATGAAAGCCAAATACAAACACTGGGCCGGCGTATTCGCTATTGCTTTCATGTTTAGCGTGCCGGCATCCAAGCCGGTGCTTGCCTGTTGCGGCGACGGCGTGGTTGCCGCAGCCGGCGCAACATCGGCAGGCTCTGCGGTTGCGGCAGCGATCGCGGCCTCCACGTCGACTATCGTTCTCTGGCTGGAGCGCGTCAATATGACGATTGCGAGCGGCTTCGGGAAACTTTATACCGAGATCAGCAAGCAGACGGCACAGCAGCGGGTTTTCGAACAAGGAACAATCGCGGCACAGTCGCAGCTGTACATGGAAAAGGCGCGTGCTGATGCAGCAGTCAAATACGAGCTGTCTCCACGAGTATGTTTTGAAACCGCTGGTGGTGCAGCCGGGTCAATCGCTTCAGGTGAAGCGAAGGAGAATCTGAACGATCTGAATCGTGATTTTTCACGTCGAACGCTCTTTACCCCGAATACCGCCGCGGCCGTTTCAAAAATTTACGACGACCATGTGTCCAAGTACTGCTCTCAGCAAGACGCACAGCTGGGCCGTTGCTCGAACCCCGTGGATCCGAAGATGCAAAATGCCGACGTAAGGGCGGATGCCATGCTCAACACAAGCAGCTACACGCCGGATCAAATTGATGCGGCCAGAGCCTTGGTCAATAACATCGCGAATCCGATCCCGACACAGAATATTCCGAAAGACTGGGAGAAAACCCCGCAGGGGAAAGCATTCATCGCTGGGCAGTATGTCGAACAATCCCGTGCATCGGTGGCTGCAAATTCTCTGAACAGAGCAATTGCAATGCGGACGCCAATTGCAGGGCTTGGTACGTCTGCCATGTTGAACAAAGCGGATGTTTCCGAACTGGAGTTGATGGAGAGCCAGGTTCGTGGCAGGTTCGAGTCGCCGGGATGGTACAAAATGGTTGCAGGCTTTTCAGTCGAAAATTTGTTGCGTGAAATGAACAAGATGCACGCACTAAAACTATGGATGGATCTCAAGTCATATCAGCAGATGGAACGCGTCGAGATAGTCTTGGCGACTCAACTCTCCATGGATGTCAAACGCGATTCGGAGGGCCGTCTCCAGCTGGCACGTGCCGCTGCAGCAAAGGCAGGTAACTAATGAAAAAGTGGTTCGCAGCAGGAAGCGTAGTGGTAGCGCTTGGGATGCTACCCGCGTATAACGCGCGGGCTTGGACATGCTGTGACCCGTGGGGATGGGTCGGATATGCGGCATTCATACAAGCGGGATCCGCGATGGTCGTGTCCATAACCACGGCAGTGAGCACACTGGTAAATGTTATAGAGCTGCAAATTGAGCCTTCTTGGGGCAACGGTTTTGGAAAGCAGATGGCGGAACTGCAAAAGCAGACTGCATCGCAAAAAGTATTTCGGCAAGGCGCGGTGGCCGTTCAATCGCAGTTCTACATGCAAGAGCGAGCCGGCGAGGCGGCGGAGCGGGCAGTGATGCCGGCTCAGCAGTCACTGACCGTGACAAACGCTTTACTTATGGCCGAACAGGGCAGCATTGTCCGCCAAAAAATTGCAAAGGCCGATATGGAATTTGTTGCCGGCATCTATTCAGCGAAGTCGCTTAACCCCGTGGAAGTGGCTGAGCGCCATAAAATCTACTGTTCAGCGTTCGATCAGGCTCGTGGGCGGTGTGACACAGTCGCTGCACCGACAATGCAGAACGCGGATCTGACCGTCAATACCGTCCTCAATCCCGGCGATGGTCAATATGAAACGCTGGCAGATGAAGAGCGCGATGCTGCGGTCGCGTTTGTGCGTAATGTGGTGAGTCCAGTTGCTGAAGCGCGACTTTCAGCACAGCAGTACAACTCGGAACAGGCAAAGGCCTTGGATGCCGCTCTATTGTCTGATCAGGCGGCGTTGTCCGTTGCCGCACACAGTTTCAATGCAATGATTGCGCATCGCACTCGGAGACATCAACAATGATTTTTAGTAAGCGTGCATGGGCCGCAGCCATGATGACGTTGCTGTCTCTTGGGACTCATTCGACTGTTCTTGCTGCACCGGAAAGCACGGCAGCTATCGCTACCACGAGAAAAAAGGAGGTGTTCGATGTGCCTGCCTTGATCAAACGCGCTACGGCAAAGTATCAAGGAAAATTCAAGCTGTCTGAGAAACAGGCAGTGGCGCAGATGGATGATATGTTGATTCGCCAGTACGCTTCCGGTGGAAGGATCGTCGCAGAGAAAAACGCCTATCTCAAGTCGCTGTACTACCAAGGAACGACCCTCATCCTGAATGGTTATCCCATCGCCGGCGGTACAGTGGTCAGCATAGCGCGTAGCCAACCTGCATACAATCAAAGCCCTGGTGGACAAGGCCTCGCAAACTTCGTCGACGCGATGTTGGCCCCGTCGGACGAGGAAGATGCGGAGCTGGCGCAATACCTTGATCGGACCAAGAAAGCGCAAGCGATTCTTCGAGCCTTGAGGCCAGAACTGCAGCTTGTAGCGCAGATCCGCGTCATCGGAGCAATATACAACGACGATATTGCGGTGGATGGGGGCAAGCTGGGGCTCGATTTATTGGGCGCTAGCGCTGCCGAACGAAAGATAGTGGACCAAGCACTCGGGGTCAAATAAAACATGAAGAAATTCATTGCCGCGATCGTACTGTTGCCTATGGCTGCAATCTCCTTCGAGGCTTCTGCTTGCCTGACCATACCAGCACCGTCCAAGACGGTTACGAGCTTGTATGGGTGGCGATTCCATCCGGTCTTTAAAACATGGCGTCTGCATCGAGGGTTAGATTTGCGTGCTGGTGTAAGCTCGTCATTAGTAGCGAGTCACAATGGAGTGGTGCAAGTCGCCAGCTCTGCGAGCGGCGGTAACGAGATCCGCATCATCGGTGATGACGGCACGGTGTCGCGGTACCTGCACTTAACCCGCGCAACGGT
>CAMLDH010000126.1 GCA_946478765.1 uncultured Oxalobacteraceae bacterium
GCATCGATCAGGTCTTGCAATACCTCACGGTTGCCAGAAAAGACGCCATATTCACTGGCCGAGGCCAATTGCCGTGTCAGCATGACGCCGCGCGCCTTGAGTGCGCCGTCGATTTCAAGCGTGCCCGCGACCACTACCAACAAGGTTAGCAATACTGAGATGCCCCACACTGGCCCTAGCGCCAGCAGCAGGATGCGATATTTGAGGCGCCAATTCTTCAAGGTACACGCTCCGCTGCAGGTTTCAGTTTTCGCAGCAGTTCTTGCTCATCATCGATATCCAATCCGAGCGAACGCTTGACCTGATGATTGATGCTGATTGAGAAATAACGCGGCGGCTGCGGCGCGGGCAAATTGCCATTGGGCGGCAAACCGTGAAGAATCTCCGCTACTTGTGTGGCGATTTGGGCCGGCTGGCTATATACCGCCGCCAGTGCGCCGGCTTTCACGTAGGCCGCGGAAAAACCGAACAGGGGAATTTGGGCGCGATAGCTGGTCAGCAAAATACTGGTGATATTGTTGCGGTTGTAAATGAGCGCATCGGGCACGGCGAGCAAGACGTCACTTTGCGCGAGCAAGCGTTTCAAGGCTGGGAACAGATCGGCTTCTTCCTGCACAAGCTCGATGTTCGCGCTCAATGAGGCATCTCTGGCGGCGCCTTGCAGACTGCCGGCAAACTCGGCGCTTTCTTTACCCAACAAAATGCCAACGCGCTGGCGCCCCGGCAGCGCTTGACTTATCAGGGCAAATTGACGCGCCCAGGGCTGGTCAAGAAAGACTGCGGAGAACTGCGCGCTGTCGAGTGTCTTCGCCCCCACATGCGCACTCTTCTGAAAGCCCGAGCGTGGCACCAGCACATTGAGCACGGGGATGCGCGGTGGTTTCTGGGCCATCGCATTCATGGCTGGGCTACCTACAGCGAGCAACAGTTGGCGGGTTGCGCCGGCGAAATCGTCTCTGTTGAACTTGGCAAGAGGGACTACGCGCATATTGATTTTGGCGCCACTGGTCTGGTCGAGCGCCAGACTGAGGCTGTTGGAAAAATCCGCGTAGGCACCGCCCTCTTCGCTCAGTACCAGCGTGATGCCATCGATCGCCGCCGATGCGGTGGGGGCCCACAGCAGGCATGCGCAGAACAGCAAGAAGGTGCGGATTAACGTGAAAGTCGCGCAGGGACTTAGGCGACTCATCTCTTCCACTCGCACGCTGTCGCCACGGTCGTCAGCGCAAGGCTTAGGCGCATCACTTAGAAATCCACCCTCAAACTAAGCCGGGTAACGCGACCGGGTACCTCATTGTTGTAGTTGTATTCAAAATAGCGCGTGTCCGCCAGGTTTTGAACGTTCAAGGACAGCTCACCCCGGCGGCTGCCCCACTGAAACAGATAGGCGAGCCTTCCATCCCAGCGCCGGTTCCCGGGAATGAAGTAGCTGCGGTTTTCAGCCGGATTGAACTTTGTGTCGGCGAAATGCGTCTTGGAGGTTTGATAGGCGAGTAGACTGGCACTCCATTGTGAATTGAAGCGATGCGTGAGCATCATGTTTTGCATGGTGCGGGGCATGGAGTCGCTATAGATCACGCCGTTGGCATCGTTGCTATCGGCGCTGCCGCGCGAGACGCTATACATCAGCCTGGTCCGCTCGCTGAGCTTCCACTTGAATTGGCCCTCCACACCTTTCACGGTGGCCTTGCCAGCGTTCATGTTTCCAGCGCGGGCCGAGGCGCGGCTGACGTCGATTAGATCACTGAACCGGTCGCGAAATACGCGCAGATCTACACCGATTTCGCCAATCTTCCCGATATACCCGAGTTCGGATGAATTCACGTATTCCGTCCCGATTGGGGCTACGCCAGGATATGGCCCTGATGTGCGCCAATATTCTTCCGAGACTTTTTCAAGCACGGAGGGACTCCGGGTGGCGCGGGAAAAGCCAAGCCTTAGGGTCTGGCTGGGCATGAAATGCCAATTGGCCGCAAGCCGCGGCGAGACATCGGTGCCGGTAAAGTTGTTCTTTTCCAGCATCGCGCCGGCATTCAAGACCAGATCGGGGCGCGCGCGCCACTCAAGGTTGGCAAACAGGCGGGCCAGATCGAACGGTCGGGTATCCCACAGATATTCCACTTCCACGCCCAAAATATACGGCGCGTACACGCGGTCAGCGCGTACACTGCCGCCCCACACCAAGCGGGTCGTATCGGAAGGAGCAAAGCTGTGCTGCAGTTCCAGTTCGCTGCGACGGACCCGGACGTCGCCGTTGTGGGTGCCTTCGCCGTCGATGAGCGTGCCGGAGCTGCTTTCCACGGCATGGAACGCCTGCAACGAAAGTTCGCTGCCATTGCCGAGCGCGCGGCGCCAGTGCAGCATCGCGAAGAATTCCCTGGCCTGCCTGTCGTCCGAACGCACAATATCGTATTCGCCCATCTGGCGCGGACCGCCGTTGAAGCCCAGTTGCATTTCCAGACTGTCTTGCGAATTGACTTGGTATTCGCCACGCCAGTTCAGTTGCCGAATGTGTTTGTCATCGAATTTGTTGACCATCCATCTGGGCATTTGCGCAGTCGCGTTCCGGATATCCGCGTCTTCGCCCTGATCCCTGCGCGCTGCAACGGTCAAGCGGTAGCTCAGTTCACCGGTAGTGCCGCCATACCGCAGCAAGCCCTCCGAACGCCCATTGGCGACGCTGAAGGATACAAGTTTGCCCTGCAATTCTGCCGGGTGGCTGGTGATGATATTGATCACGCCGGCAAAGGAATTCGCGCCATAGCTGGCTGCGGCCGGCCCGCGTACCACCTCGATGCGTTCGATATCTTCCAGCGCAACCGGGATATCGCTCCAGACCACCCCGCCATACAGGGAGGAATACACCGAGCGCCCATCGACCAGCACCTGCATGCGATCCGATTTGGTATTCGTGACCAAGCCGTGATAGGCGACCGTACTGTCGGTCGCATAGAAGCGGTCGGCATGATAGGCCACATACATGCCTGGCACCAGGCGAAACACCTCTGACAAATCCCAAGCGCCGGACTCGCGGATGGTCTGCCGGTCAATCACGGTCATCGCAATCGGCGCTTCGTCCAGAGGCTGCGACAAGCGCGACGCGGACAACACCACCGGAACGTCATCGAGAAACCCCCCATCGTCATGCGGTCCGGCGGCCCGCGCGCTCGTGACTGCCAGCAGCGCGCAGAGGAGCGCGCAGGCCGGCCAGGGATGCCTTAAGAGACCAGGCCGCATTGACGCGCCGCAAACATTGCCTCGGAACGGCTCGATACCTGCAGGTAGGCCAATATCGCCTGCACATGTCCGCGTACCGTATTTTCCGATACGTCCAGGCGCCGTGCGATGACCTTGTTGGCCAAGCCCTGACACAGCAGATCGAGCACCTCGCATTGGCGCGGCGTCAAGCGGGGCTGCGCCATATTTTGTCCGTCTTGCAGCTCGGCGGATAAATGCGGGGAAGCCATCGGCTGCCCGCACAGCACATGGCCGATGACCGCGAGGATGTTGTCAGCGGTGTCGGCCTTCGAGACGAATGCCACCGCGCCACGTTCCAGCGACAGCTTCACGGTTTTTGGCGTCGCATCGGAAGACAGCATGATGATCGGCACGTGCGGCCATTTACGCTTCAGCAGGTCGATACCCTCCAGCCCATTCAAACCCTGCAGCTGAATATCCAACAGCACAACGGCAGGAGCCTCGATCGAATCGCGCATGGCTTGTTCCAGCGACGCTGCCTCCACAACATGTACATCGGCAATGCCAGAGAACAGCACCATGGAAAGGCCAGAACGGAACAGTGCGTGGTCGTCGATGAGAAGGATGCGGGTAGGTGCCATGACGCCGGATTAAATCAGTTCGGGACATGGTGTGCAACCACTTTTTGGTGGCTGTGTGATCGCCCAGTCCAAGCAGACTATATGCAAATATCCGGCGTGGACCTACGCTATCGATCATTGACATGATTACTTTTTTCTTGGTGCGCGTTGGCCGGAAAGTAGCTCTAGAAAAACTTGCTTGAAGGTTTGTTTTCGTATTGGACTTCCTTTAATGCCAGTCGTGGATCTTTCGAAAATCGTTTCACGCATTCTTTTTCAATTTGCGGAAAACATATGATCAGCAAACATGGACTCGCCTACATTTCAGGCGCAACCCAACTGGAGACTATGATGTCTACAAATGACCTCGCAACCGTTCAAAATCTGCACCTACTCGCGGGCGACTTGACCGATCGCAACGCCCCGACGCATCCGTTGACGCCTATCGCTCGGGTCGCGGAAGGCTACACAGTCCACTACGCCAACAAAATGATACGGGATTACCCAGTCGGTGCGACCGCTGCTCCGACAGGAATGCTCGCCGCCGCCTCGCCATCCGATGGCAAGCTGATCCTCTATAACATCACCGCGGATCGACGCTTGCTGCGGCTTCGACGAGATCCGGCAAGCCTAATCAAAGCTTCGCTACTCTTCGCGCTGATTCTGTTTATGTTCGGTTGGCCTCGGCTAGGTCAAGCAGAAGATTGCCGCAACACCGATAAGGTTGTCGCAAGTGCCGCGAGTGTCCAGGCCAATATCAATTTGAAAGGTCATGTTTTTATGCACGTCGAAGGGTACAAAACCGAGCAAGGCAAAACTCTATTTAACTCTCAAAACGACTTCACATCTGCTTTCGCGAGGTGGCGCACGGCGACTGGAGGTCGCAGCGGCAATCCCAAACCGACGACCTGCGGCGGCGGAAATAGCGGCGATATGGACTGTGTGCCAGCCGAAAACCTCAAAATCACTTCCGCAAGGATTTGTACGCAGGTCTCGGCCGCTGGCGCTTGCACAGCATCCAAAAAAATCAAACCAACTCGCGTGGCATTTCGCTATGCCAAGAATGGGAAAGGAAGCAACGGCGTTTGGATCCTCAATACGGCATATCCGACTGCGAACAACAACTGTTCTTAGGGCGGGATGGGATTAGAGAGCGGCGCTCAAATTCCTAGGTCCAATACACCTCCCGTCTCCGCGCACTTGTTCGTTACTAAGCTCGGTTGACAACGTTTTACCACCTTAACAGGAGAGTACTAGCGAGAACTAATTTTCACCTACAAGAGCGATTTCTGTAAAAGCTTCCATCACCTCCACAACTTCATTTCTAACGAAAGACTATCATGGGTTTCTTTGACGATACGATCGGCAGCCTTGGCAAAAGCTTGGCCCTATCAGCCACAAGTTATTTGAACGACGCCACTGGCATGGATATTGGCGGGACGCTGTCCTATTTGTTCAGCGATGGACAGACGTCAGGTGGTGCGACGTTGGACAGTTTGGTTAGCGGCATCAGTTCCGAATTTTCTGGCAATCAAGCTGCTCTCTCATTGCTTCAGAACTCTTTGAACGAACAAACCACACAGCTTACCCAAATCGGCACGCAACTAAGTTCCATGGCGACAGCCATCGACGATATTTATGGAGAAATTCAAGGTATCCAAACTCTGCTTGACCAAATAAACCAGAAGGCTCTTTATACCTCCTGGCAGGTACAGGACGGTTTCATAAAAACCTACGTGAATCAAATCGACTCCACGTTTGCAGTGTATGCATCGTATACGGTACTGTCGAATAACGCGAAACCTTCCGATGTTACATCTCTCGCCGCGAGCATTCTCGAGCCGAACACCGGCGAGATCAACGCCGCAAACGGAATAAACTCTTTTATGGTGGACGATCAATCGAACAAGGGGGCGCTCACATTGTGGGTCGATATGGTATGCCCATTGATTCTGGCGGGCCTCCTCGACTATCGCCAAGCTGTTGATCAATTCAAGGACTACTATACCAAGCTCACTTGGGCCCAACTGCGGGCGACCAATCTAGTGATCGAGGCCTACAACTTCCAAGGCGACAATGCACTCGCCGCCTCGGCTTGGAGCGCATACAAGGCCCTGATTCTTACCCAAGAATCTTCATACATCGGCAACCTCTTACTTATTGTAAACGCCGGACTGAATGGTGCTGTCGCCAACAATTATGGCTTCCCGGCCTACAATGCGGCCTGGCAATTCCATCCGGATATGAGTCCAAGTTATCAACAAGGTGTCGCCTCGACTCCCTACTATGCGGTGTCGCCGGTCTTTGCGAACGCCGAATCTTTCCTGGCCAGACTGGCGCTTACGGATCCAGACGACCGGCGCATTGTCGTTCACATGCTCTATTGGGGCGCTCCGTACAAGTCCGCGATCGACGCGTCTACAATCACCATCACGCAGATCGACTCGACGGCCAGCACCCCTGTTCCGCCGTCGGACGAATCATCGGACTTCGGGCCAATGCAAAACACGCTAGCCACGTCCGAATGGGGGTCAGGAGTTGATCCGATCTGGATGACCGATTCCACGTTCTACGTGAAGCGCCTGGTGTACCTTGATTCGGAAGACGTGCCGCTGAACGATGGCATCTACTCCCTCACCAACCAAAATGGACAAGGCGCCTTGGTCCCGATGTCCACTTACTTCAGCGATACGACGGCGTTTCAGTCCGATTCCGTGCTCGGTTACGTGATGCGAATAAATGCAACTCAGCAGTTTGATTTCATGAACTTCAGCGCTTATTTTGGGGACTAGTGCCATGAAATCCACCGATCAAGAATGTCGATGCTCCGAAAAAATACTCTTGATCGGCCTGCATGCAGCGGGCAGTGGACTGACAGGGGTTGGTATGAGCCTGGCCAGCGCGCTGGCCCAAAGCTGGGAAGTCGGCTATGCGGGAATCGAACCGACAGACATGCGGCAGCGCTACAAGGGGCTCCCTCCGATAAAGTACACGACAACCCTTTCTGCACGCGGGCCACGTTTCGCCGTAAATCAAGCTGAACTCGACGCCGTCGTGGAATCGTTCCAACCTACGTGGATATTGGTGATCGGATCTTTGTACCTAATACGCCCCCTGCTGCAACAGCTGCAGCCTCAGCGTCTGGCGCGACGGTTAGCATTTTATGCGTCCATCGAAGCCGAGTTGACAGACTCGAATGCGCTCGGTGTCTTTCATGACTGCGATCTAATCCTGACCTACAACGCCTTCGCATGTGACTCGGTCAGGAAATTGTCGGCGCAAAGTCCGCAAGCAGCAATGCTCCCGCCCGTCGTTGCAGTCGGACATGGCATTACCAAGCGCCAGCAGTTCTTCCCGATTACCGAGCCGAACAAGCAAGCAGGGGAACAAAAAGCGATACGTAGCGCGGTCTTTGGGCAATTAACTAACTTTCGCGCATCGTCATTCGTGATACTCAATGCCAACCGCGCCTACTATCGCAAGCGGCTCGATTTCTCCGTGGCAGGATTTTCGGAATTCCTGCAGCGGACGGACGCCGACGCCTACCTCTACCTGCATGCGCTGTACTTAGCAGAACCGGAACGAGACGCGATCGTTGCACAATGCAACAAGTTGGGGATCGCTAACCGCGTGCATGTAATCCCACGAGCCGAGTCCAACAATCCGAGATCCCTGAGTGATCTGAATCTGTTGTATAACGCAGCGGATGTTGGGCTCAATACGGCGATGGGGGAAGGGTTTGGCCTGGTGAGTTTTGAACATGCACTTACCGGAAGGCCTCAAATCGTTCCGGACCATACGGGCCTCCACGAGACCTGGTATGGGGCCGCTGAGATGGTACCTGCTACCGAAAGGCAGCCCGTCTTCTATGAATATGGCGACATGTTTAAGGTCAGCACATCGGGCGTAGCCGAAGCCTTGTTGCCACTGTATTGCGACCACGACTATTGGCGTCGTTCGGGCATGGCGGCGGCGGCACGTGCGCATGCCGATGCCTTCTCGTGGAACAACGTATCGGATCGCATCATCGATGCCATGTGGCGAAACTCGAATAATCGGCTAATTTGCGCGAATAATCGCTAATGGATGATGATGAGCTTCCCCCGAAATTTAGTCTGCCACAGGTGACATAAAATTACCGTTACCGTGGATAGATTGGAAATGAAGAAAACTGGCCGTCAAACGCGTGACAGATGGCGAAGCGATAGGCGTCGTGGTCAGGGAGCTGGGCCTCGCCGACCAGACATTGCGCAACTGGATCAAGGCAGCCCAAGAAGGTAAGCTCAAAGGCGCCGGCAACAAGACGGTCACGCCGGAACAGATGGAATTGTCCAGACTGCGGGCCGAGAATGCGCGGTTAAAGCGGGAGAACGAGATCATAAAAAAAGCGTCCATGCATGCATGAACCGTACTTCGCGAAAGATGCACTGTGAAGTACGCGTGGATCGCTGCCCAGGGTAAAACCTTTGCGCTGGTCGAAATGTGCACAGTGCTTGACGTGAGCATCAGCGGCTACCGGGCATGGAAGCGCGGCGAAACAAAGGATCGCAAACGATTGACGGATAGCCAAATGCTGGCGGTGATCCGGGCGATCCATGCCGAACTCAAAGGCGCCTATGGCAGTCCCCGCATGGTCCGTGAATTGCGGTGTAGAGGATTTGCAGCCGCCAAGGAGCGCGTGGAGCGGCTCATGCGTGAGAACGACATTCGTTCCCGCCACAAGCGGCGCTACCAGGTCACCACGGACTCGAAGCACGGTCTGCCCGTGGCTGCAAATCTGCTTGAGCGAAATTTCACGCCGGCCGCCCCCAATCAAGTGTGGACGTCGGATATCACCTACCTGTGGACGGAGGAAGGCTGGCTGTACCTGGCCATCGTGTTGGATCTGTTTAACCGCGAGGTGATCGGCTGGTCTCTCAAGCCACGCATGACGACCGACATCGTGATCAATGCATTGACGATGGCATGGCTTCGCCGGCGACCGGAAGCAGGCCTCATGCATCATTCTGACCTTCCCCCGAAATTTCGTCTTCCAGAGGTGACGTAAAATTGACGTTACTGTGGAAGGCAATGAAATGAAGAAAATACCGAAGCAAGCATACACGGCAGAGTTCAAGGAACTGGCGGTGAAACGCGTCACGGATGGGCAATCGATCGTGACAGCGGCTAAAAGTCTGGGGCTCAATGACCAGACCTTGCGCAATTGGGTCAAGGCAGCTGCGGAAGGCAAACTCAAAGGCGCTGGCAGCAAGGTCGTCACGCCGGAGCAGATGGAGTTATCCATGCTGCGAGCAGAGAATGTTCGCCTGAAGCGGGAGAACGAAATCATAAAAAAAGCAGCGGCGTACTTCGCGAGGGATGTTCTGTGAGGTACGCCTGGATTGACATGCATGGCAAGGCGTTTGCGCTCAACGAACTGTGCGAAGTACTCGATGTGAGCATCAGCGGCTACCGGGCGTGGAAGCGTGGCGGTACGCCGGATCGCAGGCGGCTGACGGATGTACAAGTGCTGGCAGTGATTGGCGCCATCCATGTCGAACTCAAAGGCGCTTATGGCAGTCCGCGCATGGTGCGGGAGCTGCGGCTGCGCGGCTTCACAGCCGGCAAGGCGCGTGTCGAGCGGCTCATGCGCGAGAACGGCATTCGGGCGCGCCACAAGCGGCGCTACAAGCTCACCACGGACTCGAAGCATGGCTTGCCGGTGGCGGCGAATCTG
>CAMLDH010000127.1 GCA_946478765.1 uncultured Oxalobacteraceae bacterium
ATCCTAAAACTTGCGACATGGACCTGATCGTAGAAAGGCCGTGGCGTGGTTTTGAACTGCACACCATTACGCATCCACACTTCGGGAACGAACCTGTGCTGGTGTGTGCGATACGTGTGAACTGAAAAAGGAAAAGCTATGAGGGCAAAAATCACAATGCTGGTTGGTGCTTTGCTGATGTTGAGCGGTTATTGGCTACATGACGCGACACATGCAAAAAGTTTTGGTGTATCAACTACAGCATGGACGCAAGATTTAGTAGCGGGTCTGCTTATTTTGATCATCGGCGGCATTGCGCAGGCATTAGGTCGGCGCGAAAGGTAACGGAAAAAAATCATGGCAGTTATAAATAACGGCTTATTTCGAGTCCTTGATGGAAATGGCAAAACAGTAATTTGGCATGTCGGGGTTCCTGGCAATGCACGGCAGCGTCGTGCGAAGGTGCGGCAATGGAAGGGACTCGGATATGTGGTGAGCCGGATCAAGGTCAGTGCTGAATTGCCTCAGTCGAGCTAAAGGAAAAGCAACGATGGCCGCAGCACGCGATTTCGATACTTGGGCCGCTGATGTGGCGCGTGAGCTGGCAAGCATCGGCGTGCCACTGCTGGAAGCGAAACACATTCCTTACGACTATGCGGAATGGTTTCGGCGCGAGTTTGACGGCGGCGAAAGCGCCGCCATGACCGCTGTGGAATGGTTCAACAACAACTAGGGAAAATGAAGCGATGCAGACAAGTACGAATAAGCCATTTTTTGACCGTCAATTCTGGAAGATTGGCCTTGTTATGCTCTGCGTAGCACTTACTGCGGGAGCTGCGAAGATTTATTCAGCCGTCAGTCGAAATACGGAAACGCAGGCGAGCGCCGATCTGAAAATGCGCGCGGCCTATCCCGAATTGAAGTGGGCATTTGACGAATGGGACAAATGCAATCATGGAGGCGATGATTACGCGAAGAACGGGTACTTCACACGCGAGCAATGCGATTTGGCGATTCTCGCGCTGGCGAAGAAGCGCGGTGACGAACAACAGGTTGCGTCAGCACTGCGCGTCCGTGATTCCAAATAGGAAAAATCCCGGTGCGCAAGTGTGCACCGGGCAAAAAAGCCAGCCGTCAGGGAGTAACCAGCTTGCCGGCCGAGAGTATATCAAAGGAAAATCATGCATATCCCCAAAACTGATTTAACGACGCTGAATCGCACGCTGATAGAGCATGCAGGCGTCGCAGTGCACCACGTCGATAAGGGAGCGAGTATGGACGGCGTTCTTCTGGAGGCAGAAGTGGTCAGACAACTCAAAGAACAGTACCGCGTTCGTTTCTTGCCTAAGCAGATAATTCGCCGGGCTTTGTCGAATGGTATCAATCCCTTCAAGTTTTGATCGGAAAAGTAAATGTTTGAACGTTTGCAAGTGTATTTCTATTCCGAACCGGGGCGAGTGAGCGGATTGGGCAAGGCTGTGCTGAACATCGCCTTTTTCTTCTTTTGTGCAGGCCTGTTTGGCTGGTTGGCAGTGACCGTGGAAGAAGTGGTTTTGGGAATGGCGAGCCATTCGCAGGGAAGAAAACCTCTTGCTGACTTGTATCCTTCATTGCCCACTTGGTGGGTACCGGAGACGTGGTTTGGGCTCTTTGTCGTTGCGATACTTATGGTGAGCGGCGTTTGGCTGATTCTCACTGGCCGGAAGATCGACCGCTTGCATCAACCTGGATGAAGACTGAATAGGAAAAGATTTTCTTTCCGTAGTTGAAAAAGGAATTTTTGGATTGACTGAAGTGAAGAAGAAGGCCGGCAGGGGCCGACCGTGCACCGGCAATGCCAAGACATCGACTGAGCGTGTAAAAGAGCTGGATGCGGCGCTTTTGGCGTTGGGTGGGCGGGTATTGAACCGTGTCAGGCTGTCGGCGGAAGCTGTTCACGCCCTGGCGGCGCTGTCCGAACTGGACGGCAGCGAGCGGGCGGCAAAGTTTCCCAACATTGCCAAGCATGGGGTGGTAACGATTATCACGGCGAAGCGCGGCAATGTTGTATACCAGATCAACGAACGCTCAGGACAGAAGTACGACCGCCCGATGAGAGCGTTTGAGAACTAGAGATAGACGAAATGAGCGTGTGCACAGAAAAGGAGGAGTATGTGATCGAGGACAATAGCACATTCATTGTTCCCATTGACTTTGATATTCCGATGCCTGAAGCGCGGCCAAAAGGAAAGAATGTCGGGCGTCGTATCACATGGCCTTTTGCAACCATGAATGTTGGCGACAGCTGCCTTGTGCCTGAATGGGCTGATGAAGGCCGAGCACGTGCTTATCTCTGCAAGATGAGGCGCGAAAAATGTATTTCTTCGGAATGGCGGTTCGCTGTTCGACAGATCGCTGGGCGCGCAAGGATTTGGCGAGTGGAATAAGAAAGGAAAAACGAAAATGGATATGAGAGAAGACGTGTTTGCAGAACAGGCGTTCGGCAAGGTCGCCCTGAAGAAACTGGCACCGACTGATGCGAACTTCCGGCTGTACAAAGCAGGCTGGATCTTGGGTGGGCTGGCGTGGGATTGCTTGAAGATTTGGGCATTGAAGGTCTTGTCGGGGCTGGCGGATTCGAGAACGCTGACGCTTTCTACCGTTGGATGCAAACCGCCAGCGGCAGCGCATTGTTGGATTGGTATGGCGTCCAGTTGCGCCTGTACGAGTCCTGGTATCTTGCCCCATTTGACGAAGACTATTGCTACGCCACCTGGCGTGCGAATCCGGACAAAGATGCATTGAATACCCGCGCAGTTGACGTGTTCTGTCTCCGGCATGTCGCATGGCAGGCGAACGCAATGAGTCGCCGTGTTTTCAACTGCGCCAGAACCCGTAGCTACTGTGAGGCAGCCTACATCAAAGAGCATCCGGGAACACCGGCCACTGCCGCGATCATGGCAGGCGTGCAGAGCGACGGTTTGAAGATAACCGGCGTTCTGCCGGGGCAGAAGGTGGAATCGGTACTCGATTGGCCGACGCCAGATATGGCCACGGCTTTGGCGTTGGTCGCTACTTCACAAGCTGCTGGCGTTCGTAACATCCACCTTTGGGAATGTGGCATAGGGGTGCAAGTGGATGAATTCTCTGACGCGGAGCGAGAGAGGTTGTTGAAGGTGGGCCGATACTATGGTGGCGACATGATGCTCTCGGACGCGCTGGCCGAGGCCGGTCTGACGAACCGATAATCTCAAGGGAAAACAGCATGTCAATTATGGATAACGATGAAGACTGGAGTTATGCAGGTCTAACATCCCGCTGGAGCGCAAGCCAGCATGCTTTTTCAGACCAGTTTTTTGAGAGAGCCAAGCGCGAAATTGAAGCAGACATCGAGCATCAAGCTCTGCCACCATGGATCGGTGACTATGACGACATGGAACACTTTGCAGTGAATAGCGGAGCATACGGTGAGCTGAGCGCGCCCGAAATAGAAGCGGAAGGTTGCCGTCTATTCCCTCCACCAGCAATGGCAGGCGATCTTGTTGGATATCAGAAAGCTTGCACGGTGATGCGCGAGCGAATCCATGGATGGTTGAGAAGCCGACCGGGGGCGATTCCAAATGCTCGTTTCAGAGATGACTTTGACCAAATGTTGAAACATTTCAATGCAAACAATTAACGCGGAAAACGAGCATGACCGCCAATACCGATAAAGAAAAACTCGAAGAGCTTGCCGACGTGTGCAATGAGCTATGCGTTGCTCTGGAAACGGGATTGATCAACGTAGACAGGTCGAAATTCAATTTCGTCCAGAAGTTTTGCCATAATTTTGGTTGGAGTCCTGGTCGAGCATCGCATCGAGCAGGCGTTCCGTGCCAAGGACAAGTCCGATCACGCCGTCAAATAGGAAAATCTTTTCTTTCCGAAGTAGATAACAAAGGAATTTCATGAAATATTGGATTGCAAAGTGCAGCTCGTGCGGTGAAGTGAAGATCGCGCAGAAGACAAAGCCGACCACATGCAGTGAACAGGTCAAAACCGGCACCCGCTCTATCCGTCTTTGCGGGAATTCGTTGATTGACCAGCAAGACGTAACAGCGAAAGTTCAAGCGGCACTCGCAGCCAAATCCAGTGCAGTTGCTTCCGCTGAACAAGCTGAAGTCGCGCTGGCATCAGCGAATGCCGCCTACCTGAGCGAGTTGGAGCGCGATTGCGAGCGTAGTGAAGGAAGTGGCGCCCAGGAGCTCCGCCGCGAGGACCGTCAGCAGTCCCTGCGTGACGCAATAGCCCAGTGCGAGCGCGATCTTGAAAAGGCCAAACGCCATCACCTGACCGGCACCGGCGGCAGCGCTTCGGCCTGATCGGGAAGACAAGGAAAAAGACATGGATACATTCTGGTACGGATTGACGATTGGGGCTGTCGGGGGATTGGCCGGGGCGTCAGCTGCGCAAGGATCGATGACGACCGCTGCCGCTTGTCTCGGCGTATGTGCTGTGGTCTCGTTTTTAAGGGCGATTGCGATCGCTCGCTATAAATCCAAGCACGGATAGGAAAAGAGAGGAGCACACATCATGTTCGCGCACCAGTTGACTGAAAACGAAAAGGCCCTCATTCAGCATTTTCAGGAAGCCGCTCAAGCGATCGGCTTTGATGGTGTCTATTCACTAGATCCCGTTGATCGTGGCGTTCTCGCGGTCGCCGATTTGGTGCGACAACAAACGCTATTGAAGGTCTTGAAGGAGCTGAACATGACAGGCCAAGACGCCGCCAAGTTCGTTTTCGACCTTCATCGTCATGACGCTCCGGACACCGAAGAAGAGGTGGAATCGCAGATTCGGTTGCTAATGAGAAACGGATAGGAAAAGCGCAATGACGACATGGACGAATCAATGTGGCCAACCGATCACACCTGAAATGCAGCAAGCAGCTTGCGCAATCGCGCTTGAACATGGTTTCAGTGTTAGCGACGACCAATCCCGCAAGGTGCTTGATATTGGTCTGCCATACAGCATGAAAAGCGTCCCAGCGGCTGCGAAAGCTGCCGGGATTGAAGAGTGGGTGGCGGATCTGATGTTGGACTCTGCAATCGCTGCAATTGAATAGGGAAAAGCCGCGCTGGCCGGTTGTCAGCTTCAACGAAGTGAACAAGAGCATGAGCCAATCTACGAAAAGCCAACTCGATCTCCTTAATCGGATTGCGACAGCCGCGCTATGGATGGCGATCCCTGCCGGCGTCGCATTGGGCATGTCGATCAAAGCCTTTGAGGCAGTTTTCCCGGCTTGGTTCTTCCCTGCTGGCTGCCTGTTGCAAGTCGCGCTCTACGTTGCACTGCTTGTCCTGGTTGACAAGCGCGTTCCGGGAGAATCCATGCAGGCAAAAGTCGGAAGCCTGTTCATGTTCTTCCTGCCGTTGCCGGTATTCCTTCTATTGAGCGGTAGCGGTGATGTGGAATGGGCGAAAGTTCAGCAGTTCTCGCCCTTCGTAGCGTGGGCAATCCCGTTGGTGATGATGGGGGTCATGTCAATGCCCTTTGTGCGTGATAAATCATCCAATCAGTAGGCCAAAGGAAAAATACGTTGAGTTGCATATGTGTGCGCGTAGCTTAATCGGGAAGCTTGGCCGAGTAATGTCCTACCGGAATGAGCAGCATCGATTGGCTGCCTTCGAGGAGCGGATGAAGGTTGCGCGTGATACTGCCGCGCACAATCCGCTTGGCCTTCTGAGTCTCGTGCGTTTAATCGGTCGGCGTCTGCAAGCCGACACCATCGCGCAAGTAGTCGAACTCGCGCCGCATGCCAGGCGCAGTAGCCCGGATTTCGACAGCCTATTCTTCAACTCGCTGATTCCAATCACGCCAGACGGTAAGCGATTCGATGACCTAGTTCGCCAAGAGGACGGCCCGTTCTATCAGCTCCACCTCGGGCGAGATCTGATCCTGCCAGAACCATGGCACAAGGACCGGATCTCGAAAGCGCTCGCCAACATTGGTTCCGGCAAGAAGTGCGGGCCGTGGGCTGCGGAGAGGAATCACTGCGTTGAACTCTACCTGCCGTTCGGTCTTGTGCTTGTCAATGGCGGCAATCACTCTCTTACAGCCGGCATCGTCAACGGCGAGGGCTCGGTAGTCAATGGATACACCTTGGACATGCGCCCGATCTACAACTACATCCGTTACGATGGTATTTCCTACGTGCGCATCGCCGATGGCAGCGAAATCAAGCGGCACCCTGATCCTGACATTGGCAGCATTTTTGAGATCGGGCGAATACTTCTTGAGCACGGTGTTGCCTTTGATGGCACGCCGGCCAAAAAGGAAGACCGGGACATACAGGAGGAGCGTGATGAAAGAACTACAAACTAATTAAGGGCTTTAAATTGTTCTTGAATTACGCCCATTTGGGCGTATAATGAACTTTGTCGACGCAACGTTGATACCGACGCCTCAGGTAGCAGGCAGGAGATTGGATTGAAATGACCAAGCGCACCAATTCTGCATCACATTTCGGCAAAGCTATCGTTGGAAATTGCCGTCTTATGCAAATCCATTATTCCCGGAAATTTAGCGATAACTTCGGGGGCGGCATCAAATGCAGCTTTACATCTATCGTAACGCGCGCCGGCAAGTTTGGCCTGTTTGTGGACTCACCCTATTTTTGCTATGCCGGACCCCATAAATATCGCCGCCTTCCGGCGATTGTATCGGCAAAAGTTTTGCTCTTGTGCGCCAAGGGGATATTGGTCGCAAAAGCGCGAAAAGTAGCATTTGCTTTATCAAATAAATGGGCTGCGCTTAAAGCTACGCCAAGCATCATCCTTGGAAACATCCGATCGCGAAAGGAACGGAAAGAATGGGATGAATTTTGGAAAAATCTTGGCCAATAACGGCACAAATAATGCACATCAACCACATCACCCTTAATACTGGTCATCTAGCCCGCAGTGAGCGGGCGGAAGTCAATGATGCCACGCTCGATGTCTTGGTGCCATGGTTAGCGGAAGCGGAGAGCACTGGCGCACATGTACCGCTGCCTGTCGCGGCACTCTCACATTACAGCGCCCAGGTGATTATGCAATCAGGAGCGCTGATTGTCACAATCTACGGGCCTGCCGGACCGCATAACGTCGGCTCACCTCATGTTGGTGACCCACTGCCGCTTATTACGATGGGGGTAGCGCAACGATCGCGCCAAGGCGCGCCATTGTGGAGCCAGCTGGTTGATGCATTTGGTGCGCGCAGTGGCCTGCAAAAGCCGGCAGAGCCATGGTGCGCAGTGGCGATACATCCAGGCATTGGCGCATACTCGGATACCGCTCATTGGATCGGCGACCTTGAGCGCTGCATCGCGTGGGCGTGGATCACGCGCAATCCTGATTTGAGGCCAGCGACATGATGCGCCCGACGCCCGATCAGGTCAAAGCCGCTCGCGCCGCTGCCGGTCTAAAACAGCACGAGTGCGCCGAACGATTCGGCTACTCGGTACGAGGATGGCAAAAAAAAGAGGAGTCCGGCGCGAGCGGTCGGGCACTATCGCGCGGCGAGTGGGAGCTATTACTATTACTCGCCGGACAACATCCTGAATTCACATTGCGCCGCAACACAAAATAGCGCCATCAACCAGCAAATACGGATAGGAAAATAGCACCGTGAAAATTTCGAACAGACTTCGGGTCGCGATCATGAAGGCCGTAGATGAAGCAGCAGCTGAGGTTGTTACTGTGAATGCGCCGGCGTGCGACGACGTGCCGCCCGAGGAATGGACCAGCCAGCAAAAAGCAGTTGTGGATCAGGCTTGCGAAGTCGCCTACCGCAGCAAACAAAAGATCCAGGCACTGCTAGCCTGAACAAAGAGGAAAAGGACATGGGCCAACCCGCACAAGTCGAGTACGTTCCGCCGATGCAGGCAATGGCTTTGGCTGACTTTCCTGCTTCGATACAGCCTCATGCAAAGCGTGATCGCTTTGCTGGCGTCGGAACTGCCAGCGCCCCGATTATTTACGGTTGGATCGTTGTTGCGCATGATGGTCGGAACGGCGGCGTGTCTGGCGACGAAGAAGCAAAAGCCTGGCTCAAAAAAAATGGCTTCACGTACAGCGGCCGTAAGTGGTTTCTGCGTGATGACATTGCCAATGGTATCGACATTACGACAACCTGGTCCCGGTAAAGGAAAAATTGTATGAATAACGATAAGCCAAAAGTCAACGTAGTTGATACGATTAAGCAATTACAAGAAACCATGCGGCGTGATCGAAAATGGAATGCAAAGCGATTTTCGGTTGAGGTTGGTAGCCTGAAATCGATATCCTCGGATGAGGGGCGGGTTGTTATTACAACGCGAGAATCGCAATCCGGCGAAGTTGTGCATAAGGATGTTTTAAGCTCAAAATCCGCAAATGAAAATGGCATACCGCTGCCGAACCCTCTAACGGATTTTGACTAGGAAAAAAGCATGTACGGAGAAACGATCGTCTTTTCGATGAACTACTTTGATGAAACTGTCTTTAAACAGACAAAGGATGGCTCCGTTCGTCCAACGACTCCAGAGCTGGAAGAAGCTGTTGAATTCCTCAACAAAGAAATCAAGGAGCGCCGTGAAGCCGCTGCTAAAGGCGAAGCGCGCAACGGTGGCACCACGTTAGAGGACTGATCTAGGAAAATCATGAATTTCACATTGAGCGAACTCTAACATGAGCTTCGAAGCCTTTGATGCGCTCGCACAGCCAGGCGCTTCTATCACCGTGCATAACGTCAGGCTGATCGACGTGCAGGAGGCCGAAGGCGGCCATGAGTTGCTGATCATCGAGCACGCTGGTATCACGCGCGAGTTGATCGGCGGTGGACCGTGGAATCAGGAATACAGCCGTCGCAATGTCGGGAAATTTGGCTACATCGTGCCGGCGCAACCCTTCGGCCGCGAGCTGCCGGCCGGCGCGTGCTACTTCCGCGACTATATCGACCAGAGCTTACGCCGCGTGCCCGAGCTGGACAGCAACGACCGGGCCGCAAGTGATGACGGCCGCGTACCGGATGTTGTCGGCTGGCGTTGCGATACCCGGCCGCATGGCTTCCGTGCCCCGGTCGGCATCATACCCGGCGAGGCCGGCCGCTACGTGTCCGATGAAACCGTGGCCGTCACGCTGCGAGTGCCGCCGGAGTTCGTGCGCGAGTGCCGGCGCGTGCAGATGACGCCCACGGAGCTGCTACGCAGCTTCGTGGGCGATCTGGCCGGGATTCAGAACTTCGTAGCGTGCCCGCGTGCAGACCGCTACGGCAGCAATGGCAGCGACGAACGCGAATACGCCGATGCGTGGCTGCATCGAGCCCACGGCATGAACGCCATCGACCTAGACGAGCAGGAAGCGCGCGAGGAGGATGCCGAAGAAAAGCGGTTCCAGCGCGACGACTTCGCGGCCCTGCTGGACGATTTCGAGCAATACGGCGGCAAGGCTGATGACCTGTTCACAGCCGTTCAGGCGCTTGTCGATAAGCAAGCCGAATCGGACCGCAGTTGATGCAAACAAAGTAACCAAGGAATTCATAATGAAAATTGCGATGAAAGCGAATTCGATAAAG
>CAMLDH010000128.1 GCA_946478765.1 uncultured Oxalobacteraceae bacterium
TGTCGGCAATGTCATGATCGACACATTGCGGCGCAATCTGGCGCGTGCAATCCCGACCGCACAAATCGTCAAGGATGCCAACCGCGCCGATTTCCTGAAAGGTCATGACGGCTACGCGGTCCTGACCATGCATCGTCCGTCCAATGTGGACGCTCCCGACATCCTGCGTGCGCTGCTTGAGACTGCACTGGAAATCAGCAGTACGGTACCGGTGATTTTCCCGATGCATCCGCGTACCCGTGCAATGATCGAAAAATTCGGATTGAGCAAGATGCTGGACGAGCCCGAAATATTATTGCTGCCGCCGATGGGTTACCTCGAGATGCTGGGCCTGATGAAAGATGCACGCGTCGTGCTGACGGATTCGGGCGGCATCCAGGAAGAGACCACGGCGCTCGGCGTACCGTGCATCACGCTTCGGAACAATACCGAACGACCGATCACGGTCGATGAGGGCACCAATACCATCGTCGGGCAAGATCCGATAAAAATCCTGGAGGCGTTTGACGACATCATGCGTTCCGGCGGCAAGGCCGGACGCATACCGGAATTCTGGGATGGACAGGCGTCAACACGGATCGCAGAAGCGATCCGCGCATGGATGGACAACGATTTCCGGAGCTGACAAGTATGCCCACCTCTGCCGAAAAGAACCATGCGGCGCCGATGACAGCGATACGCAATGCGATGACCTGCGATGTCGAAGATTACTTCCAGGTGTCGGCGTTCGCGCCCCACATCTCGCGCGCAAGCTGGCCATCATTGTCGTGCCGGGTGGAGGCAAACATCGATCGCATCCTCGGATTGCTGGACGAGGGACAGGTCAAGGGCACCTTCTTCACGCTGGGCTGGATTGCGGAGCGCTACCCGGCAATGGTCAAGCGTATCGTCGCCAATGGCCACGAACTCGCCAGTCATGGTTATGCACATCTGCGGGCATCCGATCAAAACGCTGCCGAATTCCAGGATGACATCACGCGCAGCAAGGCGCTGCTGGAAGACATCGGCGGCCAGCAGGTGCTGGGCTATCGCGCGCCGAGTTTTTCCATCGGCAGCCGCAACCTGTGGGCGCTGGATGCGTTGCTGCACGCCGGCTACCGCTACAGTTCCAGCATTTACCCGATTGCGCATGACCATTACGGCATGCCGGATGCGTCGCGTTTCGCTTTTTATCCGAACGGCAAGGATGGCTTGCTGGAAGTGCCGATCACGACGGTGCGCCTCATGCAGAAAAATCTGCCGGCCGGCGGCGGCGGTTATTTCCGCCTGTTCCCGTATGCCGTCTCGCGTTGGTTTCTGCAACGCGTGAATAACGATGACAGGCAACCCGGTATTTTTTATTTCCATCCATGGGAACTGGACCCCGGCCAGCCGCGCCAGCAAAACATCGGCATGAAAACCCGCTTCCGCCACTATGTGAATCTCAATCGCATGGAAGGACGTATCAAGGCCTTGACGCGCGACTTCCTCTGGGACCGCATGGATGAAATTTTTTTGGTGAAAAATTGAACGCAATTACTGAAGTCACGCACCCCGTCATGGACGCCCCTTCCACCCACTCCTCGCCGGTCATCCGCCTGATGCAGCCTGGCGATAAAGCCAGGTGGGATGCCTTTGTTTTGACCTGTCCGGACGCGACTTTTTTCCATCGCGCCGGATGGCAAGCAGTCATCGAGCAGGCGTTCGGACACAAGACCTGGTTCCTGTACGCCGAATCTGCGGGGCAGATAGTAGGCGTACTGCCGCTGGCGCAAATAAAGAGTTTTTTATTCGGACACTCCTTGAGTTCCTTGCCGTTCTGCGTCTATGGCGGCATCGCCGCAGTATCCGACGCCGCAAGAGAGGCATTGAGCCGCGAAGCGCAACAGCTGGCAGCGCAGTTGAAGGTGGGCCACCTCGAATACCGGAACGTCCATCTGCAGCCGCAAAGCCGGGATTGGGCGACCAAGGATCTGTATGTGACGTTTCGCAAGGAAATCGACGCCGACGAAGAACAAAACATGCTCGCGATCCCGCGCAAGCAGCGCGCAATGGTGCGCAAGGGGATCAAGGCCGGGTTGCAAAGTGAAATCGATCAGGACGTCGAACGTTTCTTCTGCGCCTACGCCACCAGCGTGCATCGCCTCGGCACGCCGGTATTCCCGAAAAAATACTTCCGCTTGCTCAAGCAAACCTTTGGCAGCGATTGCGAAGTGCTGACCATTACCAGAGACGGACGCACCGTCAGCAGTGTGATGAGTTTCTATTTCCGCGATGAGGTGCTGCCGTATTACGGCGGCGGCACCGGCGAAGCGCGCGAAGTGGCGGGCAACGATTTCATGTACTGGGAATTGATGCGGCGCGCATGTGAAAAGCGCTACCGGATTTTCGATTTCGGCCGCAGCAAGGTCGGCACCGGCGCGTTCGATTTCAAGAAAAACTGGGGATTCGAACCGCAGCCGCTGCATTACGCCTATCAATTGCATAGCGCCAAGGCGGTGCCCGACACCAACCCCTTGAATCCGAAGTACCAGTTGTTCATCAAGATGTGGCAACGCTTGCCGCTGTCCGTGGCCAACGCCATCGGTCCGCATATCGTCAAGAATCTGGGGTAACGGTGGACCATCTCCTGCTCCTTGTGCACCGCATGCCCTACCCGCCCAACAAGGGCGACAAGATCCGCTCCTACCATTTGCTCAAGCATCTGGCGCAGCGCTACCGCGTGCATCTCGGCACTTTTATCGACGATGCCGACGACTGGCAGCATGTGGACACGGTCAGGCAATTGTGCGGAGAAACCCATTTTGCCAGCCTGAATCCGGGCTTGGCAAAATTGCGCAGCTTGCGCGCATTGGCGATGAACCGCCCGCTGACGCTGGATTATTACCGCGATGCCGGCTTGCAAACATGGGTCGCAACAGTGATGCGCGAACAGCCGATCAAGCGCGTTCTGGTGTTCTCGTCCGCCATGGCGCAGTATGCGATTCAAGCCCGACAGACGCGGCGCGTCATCGACTTCGTCGACATCGACTCGGACAAGTGGTCGCAATATGCGGAAAAAAAGCTGTGGCCGATGAGCTGGATCTATCGGCGCGAAGGTCGGCAACTCCTGCGTTATGAACGGCAAGTGGCGCAGGATTTTGACGCGTCGCTCTTCGTGTCGGAGGCGGAAGCCGCATTGTTCAAGCAATTGGCGCCGGAGAGCGCCGGCAAGGTCGGCTTTTTCAGCAACGGTGTCGATACCGATTATTTTTCGCCCAATCACCCGTATCACAACCCTTATGCGGCAGATGAAGCGGTGATGGTTTTCACCGGCGCGATGGATTACTGGCCGAACATCGATGCAGTGCAGTGGTTTGCGCAAGAAATTCTGCCACTGGTGCGAGCCGGCAATCCTGCCGCATGCTTTTACATCGTCGGTTCCAGGCCCACCGAACAGGTGCACGCGCTTGCGAAGCTGCCCGGCGTGCGCGTGACCGGCACCGTGCCCGATGTGCGCCCGTATATCGCGCATGCCAAGGTGTCGGTGGCGCCGCTGCGCATTGCGCGCGGCATCCAGAACAAGGTACTGGAAGCCATGTCGATGGCGAAGCCGGTCGTGGTCTCGCCGCAGGCGCTGGAGGGGATCGAGGCCGAACCGGGGCGCGAACTGATGCTCGCCGCAGATGCCGCACAATTCGTGTCGGTGCTATCGGCGTTGCTGGCACAGCCGAACGATATGCTCGGCCACGCTGCGCGCAAACAAGTGGAAGCGAGATACGGCTGGGCCAGCAACCTGGCCCGCGTCGACAGCTTGCTCGATTCAGCGCTGCCTGCTTCCGCACCGACATCAGGCGCACCTCACTCACGCTCCGTTTTGGAGAAGGAACGGACATGATCTCCACCCGCGTTGACGCATCCCGTATGATCGCTTTCGCTCTGGCAGCCGCGCTGCTGGCGCCGATCCTGATCTATGTCGATACGACCCGATCGATGATCGCGATCTGGAACAGTTCCGAGACCTTCGCGCACGGCTATATCATTTTACCGATCAGCGCATGGCTGGTCTGGAAGCGGCGTGCAGCATTGGCACGCATGTCGCCTGCGCCCTGGTGGCCGGCGCTGCTGCTGTTGGCGGCATGCGGATTCGGCTGGCTCCTGGCCGAATTGGGCGATGTGCAAGTGGTGCGGCAATATATGTTTGTCGCAATGATCCCGATGGCGGCAATCGCGCTGCTGGGCGTGCGCATTTCATGGTCGCTGGCGTTCCCGCTTTTTTTCCTGCTGCTGGCCGTACCGTTCGGCGACATTTTCATCGAGCCGCTGATCGGATTCACCGCCGATTTCACGATAGCGGCACTGCGCGCAACCGGCATTCCTGTTTTGCGCAACGGCAGCAGTTTCGAAATCCCGTCCGGCAGCTGGTCGGTGGTCGAAGCTTGCAGCGGCGTACGCTACCTGATCTCGTCCATTACGCTCGGTTGCCTGTACGCCTATCTCACCTATCGGTCACGCGTTCGCCAGGCGATGTTTATGCTGCTATCGATCATCGTGCCGATCATCGCAAACGGCTTGCGCGCCTATATGATCGTCATGATCGGCCACCTGAGCGGCATGCAGTTGGCAGTGGGTGTCGACCACCTGATCTACGGCTGGATATTCTTCGGCCTCGTGATGTTTTTGATGTTCTGGATCGGCAGCTTCTGGCGCGAAGATCAGGACGTAGCCCCGACAACGCCATCGGCCGCCGGCACCGAAACCGTCGCGCATCCCGTATCCGCCATGCCCATCGTCGCGATGGCGGCGGGCGCCGTGGCCTGCCTCGCGGTGTGGCCTTTTTACGCACATTTTCTCGAACGCGCCGGGTTCAATCCGGCAAGTGCGGAACTATCCGGCTTCAAGGCGCAATGGCACGAAGCGTCGCCGTTCACGCAGTGGAAGCCCGGTTTCTTTCCGGCCCATGCCGAGCTTTACCGCTTCTTTCAGCATGATGCGCAGAAGGTGGGTGTTTCGGTGATGTACTATCGCAACCAGCGCCATGGAGCGGAACTCATCAGCTCTTCGAACCGGCTGGTCCAGGAAAAGGATGACCAGTGGCGCAACGTCGGCACGGACAGCCGCCGCGAAACCATTGGGAGCCGGACATTCATCATACGGGAAGCCCGGATTCAAGGTACGTCCGGGCCGTTGCTGGTCTGGTATTGGTACTGGATCGATGGCAAATTCACGGCCAGCGATTATGTCGGCAAACTGCTGCAGGCCAAGGAAAAATTGCTCATGCGGGGTGACGATGGTGCTGCGTTGATGGTCTTTGCACCGTACGCCGCCAACCCCGATGAAGCACGCCAGGCTTTGCGTGATTTTCTTGCGGAGAACCTCGCACCGCTGGAAACAACACTGGCCGGCAATAAAAAACGATAGCGCATGCAATGGCAACCAATAACAATATTCCTCTTGTCGTTCATTTGATCTACCGCCTGGATTTCGGCGGTCTGGAAACGCTGCTCGTGCAATGCGTCAACCGCATGTCCGAGCAGAAGTACCGGCACGCGATCGTCTGTCTCACTGACTACACCGAATTTGCAAAAAAAATTACGCAGCCCGACGTCAAGATATTTGCACTCCACAAACCTCCCGGCCTGGGATTGGGAACGCATGGCAAGCTTTGGAAGCTGCTGCGGCAACTGCGTCCGGCGATTCTCCATACCTATAACCTGTCGGCGATCGAATATGCGTTCACCGCGATGCTGGCGGGCGTACCCATCCGCATCCATGCCGAACATGGCCGCGATGCGAGCGACCCGGAAGGCAAGAATCGCAAGCACAACCTTTTGCGCCGCCTGCTGACGCCTTTCATTGATTGCTATGTGCCGGTCTCGCACGACCTGCGGCATTGGCTCAAGACGACGATCGGCGTTCCCGATGCCAAGAACCTGTTGATCAATAACGGTGTCGACACGGACAGTTTCAAGCCGAATGAACGCTCGGCGCATTCGGACCAACAGTGGCGCGTCCCTGCGGATTCTTTCGTGATCGGCACAGTCGGCCGGGTTCAAGATGTAAAAAATCACCTCGGACTGATCGACGCATTTATCCGTTTACAGGCGCAACTGCCGACGCAGAAAGCGCGCTTGCGCCTGGTCATCGTCGGCGACGGTCCGTTGCTGCCTGCGCTCAAGGAAAGGATTGCGGCCGCCGGCATCGCCGATGCGGTTTGGCTGCCGGGCGCGCGCACCGATATCGCGCACATCATGCAGAACTTTTCGGTCTTCGCGTTGCCGTCGATTGCGGAAGGCACGCCCGTCACGCTGCTGGAAGCGATGTCTGCCGGATTACCGGTGGTCGCCACCGGCGTCGGCGGGATTCCCGAAGTCGTGACCGACGAGATCACCGGCAAGCTTGTGGCGCCCCGTGATTCGGACGCATTCGCGGCAGCCCTCGCGGCGTACGTCACGCAACCGGAACTCGCGGTCCGGCATGGCGCTGCCGGCCGGGAACGCATAGAGCGCCACTACAGCATTACCACCATGCTGTCCGCATACGCGGCGCTCTACGATGCGCTGTGCAAAACCAAAACAACATTCAAAGAAACCATTACACCATGTGCGGAATAGTCGGCATTGTTGACATGCGCGGAACGCGGGAGATCGACCGGCAATTGCTCGATCGGATGAACGAGACCCAGCATCATCGCGGACCGGTCGAGGGCGGATTGCATATCGAACCCGGACTCGGATTCGGACACCGCAGGCTCTCCATCATCGACCTGTCGTCCGGGCAGCAACCGCTGTTCAATGAAGATCACAGCGTCGTTGTCGTGTTCAACGGCGAAATTTACAACTTCCGGCAATTGATGCAAGAGTTAACCGCGCTCGGCCACACCTTCCGCACCCACTGCGACACAGAAGTCATTGTGCACGCGTGGGAGCAATGGGGCGAAGCCTGCGTGGAACGATTGCGCGGCATGTTTAGTTTCACAATATGGGATCGCAACAAGAAAACGCTGTTCCTTGCGCGCGATCGCCTCGGCATCAAGCCGATGCATTACGCGCTCCTGCCGGATGGCATGTTCATCTTCGGTTCGGAATTGAAATCGCTGCTCGCAGTGCCCGCCTTGCCGCGCGAGATCGACCCGCGTGCAGTGGAAGACTATTTCGCGTACGGCTACGTGCCCGAGCCGCGCACCATCTTCAAAAACGCATTCAAATTGTCACCCGGTCATACCCTGACATTGCGTATCGGCGACACGAATGCGCATCCCCAACAATATTGGGATGCGCCCTTCAAGCCACATGCGGCAATGTCGGAGCAAGAGGCTGAACGGCAATTGATCGAACACCTGCGCGAAGCGGTGGAAAGCCACATGATCGCCGATGTACCGCTAGGCGCCTTCCTGTCTGGCGGCGTCGATTCCAGCGCGATCGTCGCGATGATGGCGGGCCTCACCAACGAGCCGGTCAACACTTGCTCGATCGCGTTCGACGATCCCGCGTACGATGAATCCGCATTCGCCGCGCAAGTCGCCAGGCAATACCGGACGCACCATCACACCGAGACGGTCGACAAGGATGATTACGGGTTGATCGACACGCTGGCGCAACTTTACGACGAACCGTATGCCGACAGCTCCGCGATCCCTACCTACCGCGTTTGCCAGCTGGCGCGCAAGCGCGTGACGGTGGCGCTTTCCGGCGACGGCGGCGACGAGAATTTTGCCGGCTACCGGCGTTATCGTTATGCAATGGCGGAACAAAGCGTACGCTCGGTGCTGCCGCTTGCATTGCGCAAGCCGCTGTTCGGCTTGCTGGGGAAATACTATCCGAAGGCCGACTGGGCGCCGCGCATGTTCCGCGCCAAGACCACCTTCGAAGCGCTGTCGCGCGACCTGGTGGAAGGTTATTTCCACGGTGTGTCGATCCTGCCGGACCGCGTGCGCGATCAACTCTTCAGCGACAAATTCCGCCGCGACTTGCAAGGCTATCGCGCAATTGAAGTGATGCGCGGCCATGCCGCGAATGCGCCGACCGACGACCCGTTGTCGCTGGTGCAGTATCTCGATCTCAAAACCTACCTGCCCGGCGACATCCTGACCAAGGTCGATCGCGCCAGCATGGCGCACGCGCTGGAAGTGCGCGTGCCGCTGCTCGACCACAAGTTCGTCGAATGGGTATCCGGCCTGCCCTCGTCCATCAAGCTCAAGAGCGGGGAAGGCAAGCATATTTTCAAGACATCACTCAAGCCGCATCTATCCAACGATATTTTGTACCGGACCAAAATGGGTTTTTCGATTCCGCTCGCAGCCTGGCTGCGCGGCCCATTGCGCGAAAAAGTGCGTGCCGCGGTACTCAATCCGGCATTGCTCGATACCGGCATCTTTAATGAAAGCACTCTGAAGAAAATGGTCGATCAGCATCAATCGGGAATGAAGGACCACAGCGTGTCGCTGTGGTCGGTGCTGATGTTCGATGCATTTCTGCGTGCAAATGGCGCATCCAGCGCCGCGACGGCCGGAAGGATTTAACATGCGCATTCTCCATATTCTCGATCACTCGATTCCTCTGCACAGCGGCTATACCTTTCGCACACGCTCGATTTTGCGCGAACAGCAGGCGCTCGGATGGGAAACCTTTCATGTCACCGGCTCCAAGCAGGGATACGGCGCCAGCCTGGAAGAAGACGTGGATGGCCTGCACTTCTATCGGACCCCTATCGATAACGGCTTCTTTGCGAAGCTGCCGGTCCTGAATCAGAAAGAAGTGATTGACGGCCTGGCTCGGCGCTTGGCGCAAATCATTCCGGTAATCCGGCCCGACGTGCTGCACGCGCATTCACCCTGCCTGAATGCGATTGCGGCTTTGCGCGCCGGGAAAAAATTCGGCATTCCCGTCGTGTACGAAGTGCGCGCCTTTTGGGAAGACGCCGCAGTGGATCACGGCACCAGCAAGGAATTCGGACTGCGCTATCGCTTGACGCGCGGCCTCGAAACCCATGCGTTAAGACGGGTAAATGCAGTCACCACAATTTGCGAAGGCTTGCGCAAAGACATCGTGCAACGCGGGATTCCGGCCGACAAGGTCACAGTCATTCCGAATGCGGTCGACATCGATAAATTCGCCACCGGCGGCACGGCCGACCATGCGCTCAAAAACATATTGGGATTGCAGGGCAAGCGCCTGATCGGTTTCATCGGCTCGTTCTATGCGTATGAGGGCCTCGACATGCTGCTGCGGGCGCTGCCGCTGATGCTGTCCGGTGCACCGGATTTACGCATACTGATGGTAGGCGGCGGACCGCAGGATGCGAACCTGCGGCAACTCGCGAAAGAACTGAATATCGAAGACAAGGTCGTGTTTGCCGGCCGCGTACCGCACGAGCAGGTGCAGCAATATTACGATCTGCTCGACGTGCTGGTGTACCCGCGCCTGTCGATGCGCTTGACCGATCTGGTGACGCCGTTGAAACCGCTGGAGGCGATGGCGCAGGGCCGATTGCTGGC
>CAMLDH010000129.1 GCA_946478765.1 uncultured Oxalobacteraceae bacterium
GGAAAGGTCTTGAGGAAATTCGCTACGCGTTGCGCCTTGTTCATCACGTCTTCACGCGGCCACTTCTCCAACGCCTTTTGCTTACTGATCATTTTCATTTTGGTTCTCCAAAATAAACGGCACGCAAAAGTGCGTGCCGCTGAGTAGTTACGGACGCATCCCCATCAACGGTGGTTCCGGTTCGAAGTCGAAATCGGTAGCATCAAAGATTTCCTCTGGCCCGCCAGCGTCGATCGCGGCCTTGACCTGGTCTCGATGCTCGTTTTCGAACTCATCCCGAAAATCCGGATGAAAACTGAGGACGTACCGAGAGATTTTTTCCGCGTCCTTGGCAGCGCGGAAGATCTCCTTCTTGTCATTGCGCAGGATCTGCAGATAGTGATCGACGTAAGACGAGTGATTATCGATCGCCGCCGGCAGACCAAAACGCATGGACAGCATTGCGCTGGCCATCTCCGCGCGTAGCTCTTCCCGGGCATATTGCGGATTGTCTCGATCGACACCAAACGCGCGATCGAGGCGGGATTTGTGCCCCGTCCAATGACCAAGTTCATGCAGCAAGACGGCGTAATACGCTGCATCGGAATCGAACGAATCCTTGTCAGGCATGTAGATCTTGTCTTCGGACGGTCGATAGCACGCTTTTCGATAGCCGTAGACAATTTCGGCACCCGAGGCATCGATGATCTCTTGGCACAGCTGCTCGGTAACGTCAGAGAGTTCCCGGACATGATCGTTTTCGCGGTCCGAATTGGCCGCGGGAACGTTGTCCATCTGGCTGAGGTTGAAGACGGTATGGCTCTTCAAAATTGGAATGACTTTGACTTCCGGATTGCCGCTTTCAATATCGACTTCGCCCGTTGGACGCTGCAGCGTCTTGTAGAAGAAGATGCGTGTGCCGTGCTCGCCTTTACGCACTTGCCATTCACGACCTTTTGCCTGTTGATAGGAACACCAGCGGCCATCCTGGAAGCCTTCTCCGGCAAGCAACATCACATTGATCCCATGATATGGCTTATTAGTCGTCGGATTCCTCGGCCAGAGCGTGGACGCATCCCAACTGCGCTGCCAAGGAGCGGTGCCGTTTTCGATCGCGGCCATGATCGTATCGGTAACCTCCTGGTAGAGGTCACGAGGAACATAGTCCGCTTTGTCTTTGTCTTTGTCTTTGCCTTTGCCGCGAAAGCTCGATCGAACTCGGTCACTCGACTTTGCTGCTACAGTAGAAGGCTCTAATGGATCGTTTTCCGGTACAGGGTCGGCGCTGAAGGCGCTCAAGCGTCTAATGACGGCCATGACGACTCCCTTATTCCTGTTTGGTGTCTTCGTCGGCCGTTATGCCGACCGGCTCCGGATCCAGACCGAGATCCTTCACTTCTTTCCAGTCCGTTTCGTTCGGATCAATTGACACCGAAGTCAAATTAGCGTTGGACGTGTTGGTGTTAAGCATGGTGAACCCTCCTGTGATGAATTATAGATAACTGCAACTTTCATTGTACTATAAATTAATTTATAGACTAACGAAAGTTAAAGGAGGGCAAGCGCATCCCCTGGCTTAGACAAGCCAATAAGAGGGCATTTAGGAAAGGTGAATATTTATGGGGAAGGACCGCCGGCCATGGGCTGTAGATGCGCCGGCAGCGTTACAGGTTACAGCGGAGTAAATCGTATTGCAGGGAATCAGTTGAAGTTCTTTTCGACGTAGGACATCCGGTCCCGGAAGCGTTTCTCGTCAATATCTCCCATATCACTTACAGCGTCATCGACCATCTTTCGCAACATCGCCAGCTTCATCTGGCGCACCACATCATCCTGTTCATCGACCTCCAGCATGTCGACCACAATCCGGAACGCACCGTCCTCATTGATCCGATGGGCTGCGACGACGGCGACCACAACATCGAGCACAGCTTTACGAATGATCGGTTGATACACCTCGTCGCTGTACTTCTCGACGAACTCATCTCGCTCGCCGTCATCGGCAATTTCTTGCGAAGCATACAACTCGATTGCGTCTACCAGCAGCGCTTCTGACACTGTGGTTTGCATGAAGTTGTCAAATAGGTCTTTTGGATTTTCCATTGTCACGTCTATGCTTCCTAAGGCTCCACGCACTGGCCATAGATGTTACCCAGTAGGAAGCACAATACCAGATTGCGTACAAAACTTACAGTTTTGAGGAATTTTTACCGCAATATTGACTCAAACTCGCTCGTCTCCGGAGATCCCATTACCGCGCGTATTTTACCGTTTTGACGGTAGAGAACCGTTGGAACGCCGGTGTACCCGGTGTCACGCAGCAGCAACAAATTGTAAGCCATGCTCTTGTTTGCAGCGTCGCTGACCCTGATCGGCTGCAGTTGATGATTCACCATCTGGCCCAAAACTTGGCTCGGGCTCTTCGAGGCATAAATCGCTGCCCCGAGTCCTTTGCTTGAGTCCTTGAGGATGGCGACCGGCAGCCAGCGCACCTCGACTTTCCCCGACTGCACCGCGGTGCGGATCGTGGTCCACAGGCGATGGCAATACGGGCAATTCGGGTCAAAAAAGACATAGATCGTTTTCTTTCCCGCACCTTCGGCGACCCAATTCAGCTTTTCGGCACGCGCCCAGATCGACTCCAGCTGCGCATCCGACAAGGTCTTAGCGCCACCGACGTCGGCAATGCCGGCACGGCTCGTGTCCTCGGATGTGACGTTGTTCCCGGCCGCGTCAAAGATCATCCCGACAACCAGGCTTTTGCCGTCCGGTGTCACATAGAAAAGCCGCTTTTCCTTACCGTTGTCCGCAACAATGGCTTTCATTCCAGACGAGGATGGAAACGTTTTCACGATCTGAACACCATTGGAAAGAAGGTGCTGCTCTGCCGGCGTGATGTTGTTTGCGCTTGGCGCTGCGAGTGCCTGGCTTCCGGCCAAGCCAAGCATGCCCGCGACCACAAAATTCGTTACTTTACCCAAAATCGTACCCTCCCAACGTCTGAATGAATGAATTTATGGCGATTGACATATACCCCTACGCCGCCGCTCTTAAATGCTGCCAATAACTTTCCCTGGTACTCAATCGGAAGCCCAAGGTACTTGCCGTCGGATGCCATTGCCTTCGTGTGCAATGAATCCCTTACCGCGCCTTCTGTTGTGTCATTCGTTTGCGCCGTGCGGTACCCGCTGTTGACGTGATACGGGTCGCGAAATCCATATGCTGCGTCAAGCCACCCCTGCTGTCCGCGGAGCAGATTCAAAAGCCGGATGTCGATTGCCACGGTGCGGTTAGCGCGCACGTCGCGCAACATGTGGCACACCTGTTGGTAGCCACCAAAATCGACTTGTCCATCGCGCCAATAGCAAACAACGCAATGCTCTCCTGTGGCAGGACGATAGAGGTTGAGCACGCGCGGCCGCGCCCAAAAAGCAGCGGCCTCCTGGTCATTTGCGTAGTACTCTGGAAGCAGCAAACCTGTCTTCGCAAGCAATGGATTACTGAACGACATAGCGCCCATGCCGCTGATGCCGACTATGATTGATCGCTTTAGAAAAGACCGGCGACGCCTCAACAGTTCAAGATTCATCAGCGCCCTCCAATCAACGATTCAAGGCTACTCATGACGTCTTCCATTTCCTGATCTTTGCCGTCCTTCGCCGGCTTTGGAGGAACAGGGTATTCAGTACCATCGGACGCTGCCTGAATAACTGACGTGGTCATCTGCTGCGCTTCCTGGGCACTTCCCCCCATCCCTACAGCAATCTGATTCAATTTGACTGCAGTTGCGTTTGCATCAAGCAGTCCACCTTGCTCCTTGACGCCTTCTGACGCCTCCGGCGCAGTAACTTTCATTTCGAGTGCTGTCTCGATAATTGGCATCGCCGCGGCCGCCAAGGCCAGAATATCGAACGCTACGTCTTGCTTGGGCGTCTCTTGGAATACGTTCACAGACTCCAGCTGGCCACCGTCGAATGTAACGCTGTCCTCGGCTGCAGTTGGAGTGGCGATATCCGGGGAGCCTGCGAGTAACGAGGCAGGTTCTTTTTCTGTCTCTGCCGCTTGAGCGGCAAGAAGTCCCGTCCCCTGCTCAGCACTGACATCACTAGAAGCTTGCGCCAGCCCCGGGGGGGGGGCTGGCGCGAGGCTGCCTCCGGATCCGGAATCAGCCTGGCTTGCGCCTCCTGAACTTTCAGACGGCAGCAGGAATGCATTGTCGTCATATTTCAGTAATAGACAAATGCCACGCTCGACGCCAAGCTTGGCCGATACGTATTGCTGGTAACGCGGATCCTGCGCCACCACGCCAGCATAGACAAAATACCCGTCTCTCGGACGTTGCTTTGCAAGCGGATTGCTCTTGAGCGAAGCCAACAATTCGCGGGTATTGATCTTGAGCTTTTTCAAGCTATCCGGATCTGGAGGGAGCACTTTGAGAAAGTGATTGAGCCGGTATTCCTTGGCAAGTTTCGGGGCAGCATAGAACACACGTGCGCGGATGACCTCAGACTTGACCATGATGTGGACTTCGCCTTCGATCTGCCGTTGCAGGTCCTGCAGCTCTATTCGCTTAACGCGTTCAATGCGCGCGGTCTGATTGCCCCGGTATCCCCCCACCCCGCCGAGATCGTTCTCATACCCATCGACGACCGAGACATACGCCTCTCCCGCCAACTTCTCGATCAAATCGTAGGTATCCGTCGGATCTTCCATCTTTCCGAAGATCTTGATATTGCTGTTTGAGACGATCGCGAGCGTCTCTTCTCTCGAAGTTCGGTAGAACGCTTGCAAATCCTGTCCCGCAGCTACGAGGCAAAAACCGAGTGAGCGCGCTTGTGCCCACATAAGTGCAGCATCCTCCGGCATGTAGTAACCGAATTCATCGAAGATTGCTACGAATGGCGTCGGAGCATTTGTGGCACGCGAATCGAGAAGTTCAAGCTTGCTCCCTTCGAGCTTGCTTCCCAAATTCGAACCCATCATCCCCTTCATACCTGCAACAATAATCTTGCCCAGGTTTCCAAGCTCCGGACGAGACTTTTCAAGAGCAGGCAGCAGCACAAGCAAAATGCGCCGGTTAACAACGATGTCTTTAAGGTTGACCTCGCCTTGAGGCGTGTTGTAGATGTGTCCGTACGTATCGGCCAATGAGCTGAGAATACGGGTGAACTGCATCTGCTGATAGCCGTATTGCTCTAAGAATGTTCCGCTCTGGTTCTCGCCTTTGTCTCGTTTGTAGCCAGGCACGTCGGCGAGATATGCTTGCATCATCTCCCTCGAACGTGTCGAAATATGCGGGTTATTCATCAGTTCGAGATACTTCGGGAACGGCATATACTCGCGTATCGCCCCGATGTATAGCATGATCAAGCCGGCATCACGCAGCTCCACTAGGGCAGGCATGAACGAGCTAATAAACGAAATTGCTCGGCCTTTCCACATATCCCCCTTGCCATCTGCGGCATCCATCAAACCGACAACAAGCTGAATGTTGCTCTCAGCATTGCCAACCATGCAGGGGTTGTAGCTATTCGAGAGCTTATCGATGCGCTTTTTCGTCGTGTCCGCATTGCCCGTCATGTAGTTAATGACGAACAAATCGTCTTCACGTCCTTTATCGCGAACGATTGAGAAGTGCTTGGCGAAACACGACACATCGCCCTTACCATCCCCGTAAAAGTACCCAGATACCCAAACGAGGGCGTTATAAGCCAATGAGATTAAGCCCTCCGTCTTACCGGCACCGGTCGAGCCGGCCTCAAAAATATGGGTCTTCAGTAAGTCCCCATCTCCCCAAACTTCGCCATTGTCGGAGATACGATTCCCTAGCATTGCGATGCCACGCGACATTTGAGGTTTACGTGTTGCCGGATGCCGATCGTTGTGATCAATTTCGTTCAACGATTTCCGCTTGCGTAGCGGGATGTCGGGCATCCTCGACAGTGGAATAAAGAAGTACGCAACGGCGATCAATAGCACCAGCTCGAACAGCGGCACCATGAAGAAGAGGCAAAACACCAGGCAGACATACACAATCACCACCGCCTGCAGGGTGGATAGCATTTCCAACACCTGCTCGGAGAGCGGCCGCGTATCACGCAAAATACGTGCACGCTTGATTTCGTGTTTCTTCTCAATGCCCTGCAATGCCATTTCGGATCACTCTCTCGGCTGATTATCAGGTGCAGCGTTATTTGGCGACGTTGAATGCCAACCCGGGGTCGCAACCAGGTCCATTTTGGCCTTTGGAGCCGCCGGTACCAAGGCCAAAACCATCAAGGCCGGCAGTGGTCGCTCCTGCCTGTGGCGGCATGTTTTCGTATTGCGACTTTTCCTTCGCCGCCATCGCTTGCTGATAGATGTAATTTGCGAGATCTCCGGTGCGGCCACCTTCGGCGGCCGCCGCGGAAGGAACCCCTTGCATAGCCGGATTCGCAGGAGGTGTGAAATTGGCCGGCAGTTCTGCACTCGAGCTAATGGAGCCGGAGCCGCCGGCGATCTGCATGTAGCTGGTACCAAATAGCCATGCAAACCACAGCAATATCGCCAACATTACCCACTTGACGACCTTAGTCCCGGTAAGTGCCTTGTTGAGCAGTAATAACGCAGCCTTCGCCTCTGCCTCAGACGTATAGGCAGCAAGCGGTACCGCAGTAGCACCGAACGGTGTCATCTGCAGGCAGAAAGATCCGTTGCCTCCAGCCGAGGCGCTGCCCTGTACGCTGAACGTCGTATGCCCGCTAACCTCGGGACGAGGCAAGACATGCAGATCCCCACCTTGACTAGCTGACAGCCAAACAAACATATTCTTGCGTGTCAGCTTCACCTTGATCGGTGGATGCAGCTTTCTCTTCAATGGAAGCCAAATCACCTCAGTTATTTTTTTACGTACATCACTCATCGTCTTCAACATCGATAATCTCCCCTAAGTATGTTTTCAGCCCAACCAAGGCCTCCTCAATCATTGGATTGACGAGCGGCGTTTTTGCAATCCTTTCCGCATTCCAATGGGATCGGGCACCTGCGGCCTCTGCACTGGCGACGTCTAGACCAAGATCATTGAGCGCATACCACGTGACGCGATCTACGGTCTTTAGCCATCTGAACCAAGCAGCAGGCATCACGCCATTGTCGCGGGCAGTGGTAAGCATCGACATCAACACAGTTCGTTTGTATGCGTGGCGACTAAGAATCCGCTTTACAGCGTTAGTATTTCCGTAGTCATGAAGCGCCTTTTGCGCCCGGAGCGAATTGATGAGTCCTACCTTCTTCTCTTTGCGCGCTCGTAAATATGAAAGGGCGAGGTCATTTATGATTGCTTGAGCGAGTGCATTGTTATTGTTGATTTGTGCGGCACAAGCAGCAAATAAAGCCCGCTCATACCCCTTAAGATCTGCCACGCCCTGCCACACTTTTCCGAGTTGTTTTCCGAAGACAGCACGTGCACGATCCAAGCGCAGAGCACTCTTGCGATCAAGGATCTCGATGTTCGCAGGATCGTCTTTCTCACCCAGCCCCGCAATCGGAACGATAAAACCATGAAGCCGACCGTAGTCACGAGGGCGTTGTCGCATGCCGTTAATCGGATCGTCGAGGGGGATATCGATGATGTTCTCTCCAAGAACCGGGCGGACTGTGGGGAACTCTGTAGCCTCCTGTTCTGCAAGAGTTTTCATCGTATAGGTCCGCGAGTATTTGCTGGTTAGATCAGGGGATCTATAAATCAGGTACCCGAACATTCCGGTGATGATTACCAGTACAACCCAGCGAAGCGAGCGCCCAGCAGCCATACCCGACTGCCACAACTCTTTCAATGTCGCGTCATGTGGATGCGTTGTAGCCAACCACTCGCGTAGAGCATCACGCGCCTCGGCATCAATGACCAGCAGGTGTACTTCGAAGGCCCGCACCTTCATAACGAAAGCAGATATTTTTTCGTGGCCAAGAAACCATGCTGCGATCACTAAAAGAAATATTCCACCAAGAACCCAAAGCAATTCGTCATCCGTATTGTTATTCTTCATCGGGCTCATCTTTTTGCTCCTTGTACCTTCTGCAGATTACTCCAAACCTTGTATTGGTAACGGACGTTGTTTGAAGGCGTTTTGGAGTGGTAGTTACCAACACCTTTCCAGAAATCCGGTGAGGTCAAAATCCCTTTTTGCAGATAGTAGGTTCCAATGTGGACGTTGAGGCATTCGTCATTGACAAGTCCCTCTTTCGTGATGCCATATCGCGCCAACTCAGGAAGGTGAACACTGTTGATGCACATTCTTCCCATGTCGAAGGAACCATCCTTATTTGAGAGGATTGTCCCTGTCTTGCAGTTTTCAGTCTGTGCTACCGCGCGGATAAGATCCGGATGCGCGTTGTAGTGCGCTGCCGCTTGCTGTACACACGTTTCAAAGCTGCTCAATGGCGGCATCACCGGCATATCCATCATCACATGCAGTCCTTCCTAAAGAGCCAGTCCTTAAACTCGAAAAACTTGCGATTTTTTATTTGCGCGATGCGGAAACGTGTTGTGAGGAGCTTCGCTCCCGCGACAACCATGACGCCGATCGACATCAGTGCGTGATTCACCGGGCTATGCGATAGTGGCGTAACCACGACAAAAATCAGCGCGATCAATGTAATAAGACCAAAGAGAAATGCCAGCGCAGATAGATGGTCGACGCGCGCATTCAGATCATTTTCAGAAAGCTTGAGCCGACGTACCGCATCGTCGAAGCTCTCCCTCCGATATCGACGGTTTAGGATCCCCTTGACGCCTTCTTTGATGTTTTTAGTATTGGCTTTCAGGTCGTCGAGGTTACCGGTTACCGTCCAGATGTAGAAGGCCCCTACGCGCTTTGCAGCGCGAGCGCTACGGGTGAAGATGCCTGGACGTTTATTGCCAGCCATTTACACACCCTTCTGTTCAGCGCGTTCGGCCGATTGTCGCATCATCGTCAACGCGTAGTGTGTCGTACCGGTCAAACGGCGCAGCGAGTCCGCCGCACGTGCTTTTAAGGTCTGCAAAGGAAAACCGTACGTGAACTGAGACTGCCCCAAAATGTCGACAGCCTGTTCCGCAGAGACAGCGTCCTTGATCGCTCCAAGGACCTCACCCTGGCAGTATTCCCAAGCGGACAGCAATACGCCGGACGAATGCGCGATCAACGCTTGCAGCATTGCCCGGCGGTCATCGTCTGTGACGTCCTGGTTTTCACTTACAAATTTCTCGTGATGTGTAAGCGCCTGCTCCATCACAAACTGGCTGATTTCCGCAATCAAACTGTCCTGTTGCACGGGGGCAGAAGGAATGCGTGCATTGACGATGGCCGCAAACTTTTCAATTTCAATGGCAACCGGGGTCATCGCTTTGAGCAGCGATAGCTGCACAGCGCCGGCGAGGGACAAGTTCAATTGTTCGAACGGACGGGGCATGTCGGTTGGCAGATCCATCACCGCACGAATGGCGGGAACA
>CAMLDH010000130.1 GCA_946478765.1 uncultured Oxalobacteraceae bacterium
CGCGGGAAATAGACATCATGGGCGTAAAAACTTTCCTTGAGCACCGCGCGCTGCAAGATCGTGCTATCGGCCAAATCCTCGACGCGATCGCCGCCGGTTAACGCATAACGCAGTATGTCGATGGCGGAAGATGCTGCCCAGTTCATGAAATTGCCGCTGAACGAATCGCCGCCGCATTCATGCGTCTTGGCATCGGCAGCCTTGAAGATCGAAAAATAGCCGCCGTCGCTATACGCATAGCACTTGAGCGGATTGAAGTAACCGACGTATTCGATCGTTTTGTTGTATGTGCCATTGTCGCCACGATAGGCCATCCCCACCGTCGGAAATTCGACCGACAGGCTCAATACCATATTGGGATGTACATTGCCGCTGCCGTTAAATAGCGGACCGTCGGCGATGTTGACGACAGGCGTGGCTGCCAACACGTTCGCGACCAGGAAAATGCACGGCACAATCATGCGTGCGATGGGTGTGACGATCTTGCCGATGATGCCTGTTTCCATACCTGGGCCCATTAATCTTCCTTGCGATAAAAAGTCTGCAAAACCACCTGTGCGGAATCCTTGGCGCCGAAGCCGATCGCAGTCACGCGATAGACATAACTGACCTGATCCGCGCTCGCCGCTTGCTGGTTGTCGACCATCAGCTCGATCACGTATCTCGGCAACTTGCCGGGCAAGGACCCTTTACCGTTTGGAAAGACCTGACCGGTAAATTTTCCATAGGGGACGGAACTCGTGGTGGATGACGCGGTATCGAGCAAATCAACCGTCAGCCAGATCGGCGCCGCACCGTCCGGCGCGCGCCGGCAAAGCCCCAGATTGGGATTGGACTCACCGCTGCCGCATGCATCTTCCCCATCGCCGGGAAATCCAAGCGCACTGCCTTTTGAAAATTGCTTGCTGCGTGATTTGGCGGGGTCGGGAGAATTCTCGATATCCAGTTCAGCATCCATGAGGGCGGCCTCGGCCGCCTGAAACGCAATTTGACGGTCGCGGTCATTGCGCGATGCCTTTTCTCCCTGCAATGCGATTTGGGCCGCCGATGTCCCCAGCAACAGGACGGCGGCCAGCATCAAGAGCGACACGATCAACGATGCGCCACCTTGCCTGGTGCGCCATGCATGTGACAGTGGCGCCATGCCGGCGCTGCGTGCTCGCGGATACACGCTCATGTCTGGCTACCCGCAGACTGGTTTCTCAACTGGATGGTGGCAGTGAAGACCTTCCTAAGACGATTTCGGACTGCAAGAGGCAACGCATCCTCTTTTATCCGGGTTCCGCTATCGGTACTGGAATGGGCGTCGCCATAATCCTTGCCGAACAAGTCATGTTGCGCCACCAAGGCATCCGTGCGGATGTTCTGTGAACCGCGTACCAGAAGCGCGATCTTGACCACCACCACTTTCTTCCAGTTTGTTTTCCTGTTTTTGTCGATTTTTTGGGCGGCGGCATCCGCGCCTTCGAGCGTCAGCGCATCGTCCAGTGCATTGATTTCGGTTGCGGTCAGAAACCGGTTCGGCAAACTGTCGGCATCCGTATCCACGCCATACAGCACCTGGAAGGATTCCACGCCGCGCACGATCGCATCGGACTTCCAGCTTTTGTCCCCCCGATATTTGCAACGAAGTTCAGGTTCTCCATTGCTCTCGGCAACGTAAAAAATGCTCCAGCCGCGCTCGTTCTCCGCCGCTTCCTGTGAGCCGGGCACAGCAACGCCGAATCCAGCGCAATTGAGGATGGTGCCGTCCCCATTGTCGCCAGAACCGGCGCCGAAAAACCGGACCGCCAATACATCGCTGCCATTAATCGACGGCGTCACTGGCGATTCAATACCGTCGGGCTCTTCGTTCAAGCGGCGCGCATCTAGCCCGGCAAGATTGGCGCTCATCCCTGCCGCGAGCACGATAGGCGCCTGTTCTCTATCCCAATTTTCATAGGCAGCCTGGCGCACCGCGCGCGTGATGTTTTCGAGCGCGTAGCGCCCGGTTTCTTGCAGGCGGGTCGCATCGTCCTGCGTCGTATAACCCGATTTACTTGATAGAAGTAATGCCGTCGCTACCATGACGACCAAAAGGCCCAAGGTAATGGAAACCATTAACTCGACAAGCGTTAAACCTGCTTCCTTCTTTACCGCGCAAGAAAGCCAGGTATTGTTTCGACTCGGATGGCCTGTACGTTTCATTTCGTATACGGTTCCACGGTGATGGCAACGCTGGGCGGGAATTCGTTGTTGGCGTTCTGGACCAGGCTGCCATCCGGATTTTTTCCTTGCCAGCCGATCTTGATTACCACCGACGCACCGGATGCGCCGTCGCAAGCCCATCTAAACGCGCCGGCATCGGCATCCCACGGATTGGTGTCGCGACAGATGGATGCGCGTCCGGCCGGCAGTGCCGTTTTGATGCGTTTTTCCCATTCATATATATCGAACTTTGCCAACTCTTCCGCATTGCAAATTGCAGTCTCGCCGAAGCACATCTTGCCGGGCGCTGCAGGCTCGCCGTCGGTCGCCTTGTAATTCACTTTCAGGAAGGTGTTGATCTCTTCCGCCTGCTGCATCAGCGTCGCGTTTGCCCGCATTTTTTCCGCCATCTCGGCAGCCAGTTCGAGCGCAACGGTTTGAAAGGCGGATTGCTGTGTCGTGCGTAGCGCCGTCAGTTGCATGCCTGCCGCACCGATGACGCCCAATGCGAGAACGAGTACCGATATCAGCACTTCAATCAACGTAAATCCGTTTTGAGACAAACGCATCAGCGCGATCCAATCTCTGTTGTTTTCATTTCACGCCCCAGCACACCGATTAATTAATAAATATACAACATTTTAGACAACAAAAATCCTCGGGCAAATCAAGAATGATTAATCCGCTACGAGGCTACTTGGGAGGGGATTTGCGCTCTTGCCCGACTTCGGCAATCGCGTCTTGGAATTCGGCCAGATCTTCAAAACTTTTATAGACTGACGCAAACCGGATATAAGCAATTTTATCGAGACGTTTCAACTCGCGCATCACCAACTCGCCAATGTGGCCGGAGACGACTTCGCGCGCGCCGGTGGAGAGCAGTTTTTCTTCAATGCTGCGAATCGCGGCGTCGACTGCTTCGGCCGATACCGGGCGCTTGCGTAGCGCCAGCATCAAACTGGCACGCAGCTTGGCGGGATCATATTCGGACCGGCTGCCGTTTTTCTTGACGACCACCGGCATCGTCAGTTCGATCCGCTCGTAAGTCGTAAAACGCTTGTCGCAATCGGCACAACGCCGACGACGGCGAATGGCATCCCCTTCTTCGGACGCTCGCGTGTCGAGGACTTGCGTGTCTTCGTGATGGCAAAAGGGACATTTCATGGTGCAAGCTTTTGTCGAAACGCGTAGTTATACCAAATTTTAATAAAAAGATCGCCTAGTATTATTAACAACTAGGCAATTTAATTATGAATCAGGCAATAAAACGCGATTTCTCATGTTGCCAGCACCGGTCTCCTCCACTGCGATACAGCTTGGGTGAGACCGGTTATCGAGTAGCCGTATTCAATCAATGCAAAAAAACGGCCACTGCAAGGTCTTACTTAGCGTAAACCGGGAAAGCGTCGGTCAGCTTCTTGACTTCCGCTTTTACGCGGTCGATGGTCGCCGCATCATGCGGATTATCGAGCACGTCTGCAACCAGGTTGCCCACCTTTGTCGCTTCCGTTTCGGTAAAACCGCGGGTCGTCATGGCCGGGCTGCCGACACGAATGCCGGAAGTCACGAATGGCTTTTCCGGATCATTCGGGATCGCATTCTTGTTGCATGTGATATGCGCGGAACCCAGAATCGCCTCCGCTTCCTTGCCGGTGATTTTCTTTGCGCGCAGATCGACCAGCATTACATGCGATTCGGTACGGCCGGACACGATGCGCAAGCCGCGCGCGATCAGCGCTTTTGCCAGTGCATCGGCATTCTTCACGACCTGTTGCTGATAAGCCTTGAATTCCGGCGTCAGCGCTTCCTTGAAGGCGACCGCTTTACCAGCGATCACATGCATCAGCGGACCGCCCTGGATGCCCGGGAAAATTGCCGAATTGATGACCTTTTCATACTCGGCCTTCATCAGGATGATGCCGCCACGCGGACCGCGCAACGATTTGTGCGTGGTGGAGGTGACGAAGTCGGCATGCGGCACCGGATTCGGATACACGCCGGCGGCGATCAAGCCGGCGTAATGCGCCATGTCGACCATGAAATAGGCGCCGACCTCTTTCGCAACCTTTGCGAAGCGTTCGAAATCGATATGCAGCGCATAGGCAGACGCGCCGGCGATGATCAGCTTGGGCTTTTTCTCGCGCGCAAGACGTTCCATTGCATCGTAATCGATCTCCTCCTTGTCGTTCAGCCCATAGGACACGACATTGAACCATTTGCCGGACATATTGAGCGGCATGCCATGCGTCAGGTGGCCGCCTTCGGCCAGGGACATCCCCATGATCGTATCGCCCGGTTTCAGCATCGCGAAAAACACGCCTTGATTGGCTTGCGAACCGGAGTTCGGCTGCACGTTGGCCGCTTCCGCGCCAAACAATTCCTTGATGCGATTGATCGCCATGGTTTCCGCCATGTCGACGTACTCGCAGCCGCCGTAGTAGCGCTTGCCGGGATAGCCTTCCGCGTATTTGTTGGTCAATTGCGAGCCCTGCGCTTCCATCACGGCCGGCGAGGTGTAATTCTCGGAGGCGATCAGCTCAATATGCTCTTGCTGACGCGTGTTTTCCAACTGGATGACGGACCAGAGTTCTGGATCGACTTTGGCAAGGGTGTGGTCTTTTGAAAACATGAAATACTCCAATCGATTTTAAATATTGAGGAACAAAGATAGCGTTGCCTGGCTGACGCGGTACTCTGTCTCGACAACACACAAGCAAATGAATTGCTCAATCGAATGAGGGCCAAAAAAATGGGAATGACGGCAGCCTCAAACGTTCTTACCATCTTGGCTGCCCAGGCGCACGGCTGATTTGAAATCTCACGCTCCCCGGTGGATGCCCACCTTATTTGCCGGATGCAGATCCGGCTTTTTCGCCAGTCACGTGAGACGAAATGGTCCACAAATTCTACGGGAAGACGGCTATTTCAGCAAGTTGCACCGTAATTATCAATACATTGCGGCGCGCTTGCCCGCCGGGATCAGCTACAATTTTGCCACCTCTCGCATTCAATAAAAAAGAAATCACCATGATCGTATTGATTACCGGCGCAACCGCCGGCTTTGGCGCTCAAATGGCGCGCAAATTTGCACAACATGGCCATCAAGTGATTGCTGCCGGCCGCCGCAAGGAGCGCCTCGATGCGCTGGCCGCCGAACTGGGCGCCGCATTGCTGCCGATCGAAATGGACGTCACCAGCAAAACGTCGATCAATGCCGCGCTGGCCGCTCTCCCCGCCCAATGGCAAGAGATAGATGTGCTCATCAATAACGCCGGCCTCGCGCTCGGCGTCGAGCCGGCCCAGAACGCATCGCTGGAAGATTGGGAAACCATGATCGATACCAATTGCAAGGGACTCGTCACGATGACGCGCCTGATCTTGCCCGGCATGGTAGCGCGTGGCCGCGGCACGATTATCAATATCGGTTCGACCGCAGGCGCGTATCCGTACCCGGGCGGCAATGTGTATGGGGCGACCAAAGCCTTTGTCGACCAGTTCACGCTCAATCTGCGCGCCGATCTGGTCGGCACCGGCGTGCGCGCCACCAATATCGCGCCCGGGCTGGCAGGCGGCACCGAATTCTCCAACGTACGCATGAAAGGCAATGATGCCGCCGCCGCCAAGGTGTATGAAGGCACCGTGCCCTTGAACGCGGACGATATAGCGGAAACCGCGTACTGGGTTGCGACGCTCCCGGCGCACGTCAACATCAATTACATTGAAATGATGCCAACCTGCCAAGGATTTTCTCCCTTCACCATCAAGCGAATTTAATCGCAATTACATGTTTCACGACTACAGCTGGACCATCCGGGTATATTACGAAGACACCGATACCGGCGGCGTCGTGTTCTATGCCAACTACCTCAAGTTCTTCGAACGCGCTCGCACCGAATGGCTGCGGGCGGCAGGCGTCAACCAGCGGGCATTGACCGAATCGCATGGTGTAATGTTTGTCGTCAAAAGCACCGCAGTCGATTATCATGCCCCGGCGAAATTAGATGATGAACTGAAATTGACTGTTGTGGTCGAACGGCTGGGACGTGCTTCCGTACAATTTATACAAGAAGCATGGCGCACAACCGGCGGCGAAATGGAATTGCTCACCACAGGAAGGATCAAGGTCGGCTGCGTCGATACCATGCATTTCCGTCCGAGCGCGATTCCCGATGAGGTTGTAGCAAAAATAACAAGTAAAGAATAATTTCTCTTGTTCACAATAGTTTGATGTTTCAGCCTGGTCAACAAATCTGGCCGATTAAACGAGCAATGCCAGGCAGTTTCCCGCACCAAGGAAACATCAGGTTTTTGAAAAAATATATTTGACCGAATACAATTGGCAAACTGAACCGATAAGCACATCCATGACCGTCACCCAAGATCTTTCCTTTCTTTCCCTGATCACCAATGCGTCGCTGCTCGTGCAACTCGTCATGGCCTTGCTGCTGGGCGTGTCCGTCATGAGCTGGACCTACATTTTTCGAAAAATGTTCGCAATCAGTAGCGCGCAAGGTCAGACCGAGGAATTCGAACGCGCATTCTGGTCGGGCGGCAATCTGAATGCGCTGTATCAGGATGCGGCCTCGAATCGACGCAAAAGCGCTGGCAAGACCGGTGCGCTGGAGCGCATCTTCGAATCGGGCATGAGCGAGTTCAGCAAGGTAAAAGCGTCGTTTACCAACAAGACCAATACCGACGCCGGCATCATGATCGATGGCGCGCGCCGTGCAATGCGCGCCGCCTATCAACGCGAAATGGATGCGCTGGAGTCGCACCTGGCCTTTCTCGCTTCGGTCGGTTCGGTGTCGCCCTACGTCGGCCTGTTCGGCACCGTGTGGGGCATCATGAATGCGTTTCGCGGCTTGGCCAATGTGCAGCAGGCGACGCTGGCCGCGGTCGCTCCCGGCATTGCCGAAGCGCTGATCGCGACCGCGATCGGCCTGTTCGCCGCGATCCCTGCGGTCGTTGCCTACAACCGCTATTCGCACGATATCGACCGCCTCGCGATCCGCTTCGAAAGCTTCATCGAAGAGTTCTCCAATATTCTGCAGCGGCAGGCAAGATAAGGAGCGACGCCATGGCTTCCTCGATGCGCGGCGGACGTACCCGCAAGTTCAAATCCGAAATCAATGTCGTGCCCTACATCGACGTGATGCTGGTGCTGCTCGTGATTTTCATGGTCGCGGCGCCGCTCACCAATCCTGGCGTCATCAACTTGCCGACCGCGGAAAAATCCGCATTGCCGCCGACCGACTATATTCAAATCGTATTGAAGCCCGATGCCGCCGCGACCATCGGCATCAACGGACAAAAAAGCAGCGCCGGCAAAACCGACACCGCAGCGAACCGTCCGGCACTGATGCAAAAGCTGCGCGCGCTGCACGAGAAAAGTCCGGATCTGCCGGTGATGATTTCAGCCGACAAGAACATCAAATATGATGAAGTGATCCAGGTGATCTCGGAAGCGAAAAAATTCGGCATCAACCGTGTCGGACTCGCCACCAAGCAATGATCTCGCCATGACTGCCGCGACTCCGTATTCCGTCCCGCAAGAACCCGGCCGCTGGCGCGCATTGACGCTGGCGGCGGTGGTGCATGCGGCGCTCTTTACTTTCCTGTGGTTCGGCGTGCGCTGGCAGAACGACACCCCGATCGCGATCGAAGCCGAAGTGTGGAGTCCGCAAGTGCGTGAAGCGGCGCCGCGCCCGGAGCCGGAACCCGAGGTGAAGCCCGAGGTGAAACCCGAGCCGCAACCGGTGGTCAAGGAAATACCGAAGCCGGTCGTGATTGCGCCGCCCGTGATCAAACCGGATATCGCGCTGGCGCAGGAAAAGGAAAAGAAACGCAAGGCACAGCAAGAAGAAAAGCGGATCGAGCAGGAAAAGGCAGATGCACTCGCCAGGAAAAAACGCGACGCCGAGGATCTGAAGCAAAAGGAAGCCGCCGACAAGAAACGCAAAGAGGAGGCGGAGACCCAGCGACTCGCCAAAGCGCGCGATGAAGAGATGCGGCGCATTACCGGCGGCGTCACCGGCACCGGCGGCACGGGCACGGCGCCGAAGACGCAAGGCAGCCGCGGCAGCGCTGAATACGCCGGCCGCGTCGGCGCCAAGATCAAGTCGAACACGATATTCAGCGTGCCCGACGATTTGCCGGGCAATCCTGCGGTCGAATATGCGGTCGAATTATTACCGGACGGATCGATACGCCGACCGATCCGCAAGACCAAGCCGTCCGGCGTGCCCGGCTTTGATGAGGCGGTACTGAATGCAATTGAAAAGTCGCAGCCCTTCCCGCCCGATAAATCCGGCGCCGTGCCTTCCGGCTTCAACATCGTACATAGACCGAAAGATCAGTAATCCATGATGAAAAACTTATTTTTGCGCACTCTGGCGGCCGTTGTCTTGATGACGGCCACACTCGCCTATGCTCAATTGCGCGTCGAGATTTCAGGCGTCGGCGCAAATCAAATTCCGATTGCCGTTGCCGGCTTCGCCGATGAATCGCTGTCGCCCCATCAAATCAGCGCCATCATCAAGGCCGACCTGTCGCGCAGCGGCTATTTCAAGATCATCGAGACCGGCAACGTGATGTCGGAAACGACCGCGATCAATTTCAGCGAATGGAAATCGCGCGGCGCCGACGCGCTGGTAGTGGGCAGCGTGCAGCGTCTGGTCGATGGCCGCTTCGATGTGCGTTACAAATTATTGGACACCGTCAAATCCTCGCAAGTATCAGCGTTGGCGCTGGCAGTGCAACCGCAATTCACGCGCATATCGGGCCACAAGATCGCCGATGATATTTACGAGAAGTTGCTCGGCGCGCGCGGCGCCTTTGCGACCCGCATCGCCTACGTCACCAAAGCAGGCCGCGAGTACCGGCTTGAAGTCGCCGATTCGGACGGTGAAGGCACCCAGGTTGCGCTGCGTTCCAATGAGCCGATCATCTCGCCGGCCTGGTCGCCGGATGGGACAAAAGTAGCGTACGTGTCGTTTGAAAACAAGAAGCCGGTAGTCTATGTACAAGACCTGATCAACCGCCAACGCACGATTGTCGCCAACCAGAAAGGCAGCAATTCCGCCCCTTCCTGGTCGCCGGACGGCCGCAAGCTGGCGGTCGCGTTGACGCGCGACGGCTTGACGCAGGTGTATATAGTCAATGCCGACGGCAGCAATTTGC
>CAMLDH010000131.1 GCA_946478765.1 uncultured Oxalobacteraceae bacterium
GGAAGGCATCACCAAGCTGCAGGGAATCGATATCCAGTATGCAGAACAGCTCGGTTATCGCATCAAGCTGCTGGGCATTGCCAAGCGCACTGCCAAGGGCATTGAATTGCGCGTGCATCCGACCCTGATTCCGGCCAAACGCCTGATTGCGAATGTCGAAGGCGCGATGAATGCCGTCGTGGTGCAGGGCGATGCGGTGGGCGCCACACTGTATTACGGCAAAGGCGCCGGGGCGGAGCCGACTGCGTCCGCCGTGATTGCCGATCTGGTCGACATCACCCGCCTGGCGACGGCCGATCCCGAGCATCGCGTGCCGCATCTGGCATTCCAGCCGAATGCGATGATCGACACGCCGATACTGCCGATGTCGGAAATCACTACCAGCTACTATCTGCGTATGCATGTAGCGGATCAGCCAGGCGTGTTGGCGGACGTCACCCGCATTCTGGCGGATTCGACGATCTCGATCGATGCGATGCTGCAGAAAGAGCCGGCCGAAGGCGAGACGCGCACCGACATCATCATGCTGACGCATCAGACGCAGGAGAAGAATGTCGAGGCGGCGATTGCGAAGATCGAAGCGCTGTCGTCGGTCATGGGCAAGGTCACCAAGATTCGCCTGGAAGAGTTGGCCTGATAATCAGCCAGAGTGGGCGCTGTGCCCACTCTATGCGGTCAGCATGAATGCAGTGCAAGGCGCTGCACTTGAATATTTCAATATTCTCAACTCGCTCCACTGGTGTCTCTTTCATTTTCGATTGCTTTGATTCCGCCGTTGATGTTATTTCGCGTCGATCTGCTCACCTCCTGCAGCAATCCCAGCGTTTCCGTGACCACGCGTTCAGGCGTCACTTTTGCCAGACAATCGTGATGCTGCTCGGGGCAAATACTTTTGTAGCAGAAGCGGCACGGCACAGGATGAAACAACACGCGGCATGGCACTTGCCACGGCGTATGTTGCGGATTGGTCAGCGCATACAGGTCGACCACCGGCGTGCCGACTGCTGCGGCCAGATGCGCCGGCGCGCTATTGTTGGTGATGATGAGCGGCGCCAGCGAAATCATTGCGGCGAATCTTCCAAGCGTGAGGGCGCCTGCCAGCGAATGGGAGGGCGCGTCCATCGCGTGCCGGATAAGCGCGATCAGCGCCGTTTCGCTTGCGGCGCCGGTAAAGACCAGCGGGCAGTGCAATGTAGTGGCGAACCGGTCTGCGACGTCGCGCCATCGCGATGCGGGATAGCGCCGCGATGGCGCGCTGGCGCCCGGATGCAGCAACAGCCACGGTTGTGCCGGATCAATGCCCAGCGCGTCCAAACGCTGCCGAGCCCATGCAATATCGGCGGCGGGAATGGAAAACGATAGCCGCTGCTCGCGCGTATGGCTGCCGACGGTCGCCACCAGGTCGAGCTGGCGGCGTACTTCGTGGCGTACCTTGTCGTGCGGTTCCGGATCGCGTACCCAGTCCGATAGCAGATGATAGGGATTCTCGCGGCAATGGGCGACGCGCAATGGAATGTCTGCCAGTGTGCAGAGCAGGGCGGCGGGTAGCGGACTCTGGCTGTACGACGTGAAGATTACGGCGGCGTCGAACCGGCGCGATTGCAGCATCCGGATCAGCGCGAGATCGATGGCGCTATTGTGCGGGCCGCTACTTTTCATCCAGGGCGCGGCATAGACGATGGCATCGTGCAATTCGGGAACATAGGGGGCCGCAGCGCTGCCGAACGCGGAGCTCAACAAGGTAATGCGGCGCGCCGGCACGCTATTTTTCAACGCGCGGATCGCCGGCGTGCTCATCAATACATCGCCCAATTGATCGAGCCGCACGCACAGGATATTGTGCGCCTGATCCCAATCTTGCTTTTTCATTGCTCGCTTGCCTTTGCGTCGTCTGCGTCAAGCAGCATGATCATCCTGGCAGCCGCACGCACATCGCTCGCAATAATATCGGGGGTGCGCAGCGGCGAGCGCTGCCATTGCGTTTCATTGCCATTGTCGATCAATGCCGCCTTGCAGCCGGCACGGTGACCGGCTTCGATGTCATGCAGAATATCGCCGATCATCCACGAGCGGCGCAAGTCGATGCCATGTTCGCCCGCTGCCCGCTGCAGCATGCCCGGCATCGGTTTGCGGCAGGTGCATGCGCTGGCATACGATGCCACGGTCCCGGTCGGGCTGTGCGGGCAATAGTAGACGCCATCGATGACGATGCCCTGGTCGCCCAGCATGTCCTGCAGATGCTGCAACACATGGCGCAATGCCGCTTCGGAAAAAATGCCGTGCGCAATGCCGGACTGATTCGATACGATAAACAACGCATAACCATGCCGCTGCAATAGCGCCAGTCCCTGTGCGACGCGCGGACCGAGTACGACGCGTTGCGGGTCGACGTTATGCGGCACATCCTCGATCAGCGTGCCGTCCTTGTCGAGAAAAATTGCGCGCAGCGGGTGTGGCTGTGTCTCGGTTTTTCCTGCATTCATGCTTAAGGCTCACGTCTTTGAAAGTTCAATTTCCTTCTACACAAGTTGCACCTTTAAAAGGGTGTGCTTAAGGCCAAGAGGTTTCATGCAACGGCAGCACCGTGATTTCGGCCACTACGGTGTCGTCCGGTAAGGTCAACACCGCTTGCACCGCGCGTGCCACGTCGAACGGGTCCTGCAAGGTCGTCAAGTCGATCTCCGGAAAGCGGTCGAGCAGGAACGGCGTGCGCATGCCGCCCGCCACCACGGCAGTCACCTTGATGTTATGCGGACGTAATTCCGCATGCAACGCGTGCGAGAACCCGAGCAGTCCCCATTTGCTTGCATGATAGGCAGATGCATTGGGCCAGGTTCTTTTTGCGGCGGTCGATGCGATGTTGATGATATGGCCGCGCCGCTGTTGTTTCATGTGCCGCGCCGCACATTGCGATAGCAGGAACGGACCGTACAGATTGGTGCGGATGATGCGGTCCCAATCGGCATAGGCGAGTTCTTCCAGCGGGCAGGTGACATCGACGCCGGCGTTGTTGATCAGCACATCGAGCGTGCCGAATTGATCGATGGTGTGCGCAATGGCTTGGGCCGCACCGGTTGGTTCGCCGACGTCGAACTGGATCGCATGCGCAGCGCCCTTGGTCGCGGTCAAGGTTTCCGCCACGGCCAGTGCGCTGTCGCGGTTGCGATCGCCCACCATGATGTTGGCACCGGCCCCTGCCAAGGTATGGCATAGCGCGGCGCCGAGACCGCTGCCGCCGCCTGTGACTAGGATTGTCTTGCCGGCCAGTGGGGACGATGCGTCTTTTTGCGGCGCATCGTTGGCCGCATGCACAGGATTCAAGATGGTTCTCCTTTGAAACGGATCATGTTCCGGAAGCCGCTTGTGCGCCCAGCGCAGGTGCCGCGGTGGAATGCGCATGGAAAAGCGGGGTAGTCGCGCTGGCGGCGTAATAGACGTCGGCAATCTGCGCGGCTACTTTGCGCCAGGTAAAGTAGCGGTAGGCCCGATGCATTCCCGCCCATCCCATGCGCTGCGCGATTTGCGGCCGGTAATGCAGCCACGCCAGTCGTTCCGCCAATGCACCGGGATTGTCGGGGGGCACCAGATAACCTGTCTGCGCCTCGATCACCGTGCTCTGGATGCCGCCGACCGCAGCGCCAATTACCGGCGTGCCGCATGCCATCGCTTCCACCGGCGTAATGCCGAACGGCTCGTACCATGGCGTCGTCACGAACACATTGGCGGCGCTGTAGTAATAGCGCAATACCGCCCGCGGCCGCTGGCCGGTGAACGTGACCGCGTCGCTGATCCCCAGCGTGTCGGCCAAGGCCATCAAGCGCATGAGCTCCGGCGTTGCCCGCGGATCGGGGAGGGGCGCATTGCCGCCCACCACCAGCAGTTTTCCTGAAATGCGGTACTGCTCCCGTAGCACCGCCATTGCGCGAATCACATTGTCGATGCCCTTGCGCGGCACGATGCGGCCCAGTTGCAGCACAATGAAATCGTCGGGTTGCAAGTCCAGATGCGCGCGCGCGCTGGCCGTGACCGGCCAGAATTCATCCGCGTCGAAACCGCAGGGGACAATGGCGATGCGCGTGGCATCGGCGCCATACAAGCACTGCATGTCTTCCTGATCCTGCGCGCATTCGGCGATGATCCGGTTGGCTTCCTGCATCAGCCGTTCTTCAATCGCAAAGCGCATATCCGGAAACGCGTCGTCCATGCCTTGCGACCGGCGCCGCACGCGTCCGAGCGCATGAAAGGTCATGACAAAGGGCGTGCCGAAGGTTTTCTTGAGCCGCTGCGCGACCATGCCCGACATGAAAAAATTGGCATGCGTCACGTCATAGCGAATTTTTTCGCGGCGCACGAAACGTTCCACCCAACGGGCAAAGTCGTTCATATGCGGCAGCATGCGTTCTTTCGGAATGAAGCACGCCGGCCCGGCCGCTACATGGATCACGCGTATCTGGGGCAGCCAGTCGACGATCAACGGCTGGTCTGCGGCATCGCGCCGGGTAAAGATATCGATCCGGAAACCCAGTTGCGCGAGTTGCCGGGCGAGGTGCGCGACATAGACATTTTGTCCGCCGCTGTCAGTGCCGCCGACCAGAGCCAAAGGCGATGCATGTTCACTGATCAGGGCAATTTTGAGCATGGTTGATGGTGGGCGTCGGCGCTTCGCTTGTGTAAATAATGAGAGAGGAATGCCGTCATGGAGGCAGTCCTACCTGTGCTGTAGCAATTGACATACCCGGTTGCACTGCGCCTGCGCGGCGCAGGGGCGTGTGCGCGGCAGACGTCTGTTGGCATACGCTGTTGCACGCACAATGCGCTGGATAAGAAATACCGATGAATGTAAAAAATTCTTGTTGTTACTGCGCTGCGTTAATCAATGACAATCGCGCTTGCCCATCCTATCAACTCGACATACATGATTTCATTCCTTTCATGCCGGATTATGGTTGGCGCATTATTCTGCGGCGGCGGTGATACAAGGCCATCAACGGCGTCGATGAAATGCCATGCAGCAGCACCGACACGGCGACCACGGTCAATACCAGCGAGACAAAACGTTGCGTCATGTCCGGCAACCATCGGTATTGCAGTGCGAACAGCAGGTAATACAGCGAGCCCACGCCGCGTATGCCGAACCATGCCAGCAAGCGGCGCTGCAAGGGCGAGGTATCGGAGGACCCTGCCAGCGTGGCGGCTACCGCGATCGGCCGCACCAGCAGGATAAGAAGTGCAGCCACCATCACTCCTTCGATGGAAAAGCCGCTGCCCGACAACATGACGCCCAGCAGCAATACGACGAGAAATTCCGCGATATGTTCCAACTGCTGATTGAAGCCGAGCACGGTTTCCGTCATGTAGGCTGGCGCCTTGTGCGGATCGGTGGCCACGGCCGGTTCGTCGCCGGCCGTGATGGGCCCGATCACGGCGCCCGGGCGTTCCGGGCCGCTGGTGGTGTGTTCGATGCGGCGCACCGCGACGCCGGCCGCAAACACGGCAATGAAGCCGTTGCCGGCGATCAGATGCGCGACGCCGTAAGAAAAAGAAATCATGCCCAGCGTCAGGAATTCTTCCATGCCCAGCGCCATCTGATATTCGCGGCGCAAATACACCACCAGCCGCCCTATCGTCCATCCCATGAGCCAGCCGCTGGCCAAGCCCGCGACGCATTCCCACAGGATCCGCAGGATGGCGCTGGCATTGGTATAGGGGAGGCCGTCGGGTACTGCCAGCAGGCCCAGTCCCAGCATGACGAACGGATAAGCGGTGCCATCGTTCAAGCCGCCTTCGCCGGTCAGGCCGAAGCGGATCCGGTCGCGGTCGCCGGCATCCTTGATCTGCACGTCGGATGCCAGAATCGGATCGGTCGGCGCCAGGATCGCCGCCAACAGCACTGCGGCGCCCAGAGGCAAATGCAACAGATAGACGCCGATGCCAGTCAGCAGCCCAATCGTCACCACCATCGTCACGATGCCCAGGCGAATCGGCAGCCACCAGATCGAATCCGAGATCGACACGCGCAACTTCAGTCCGACCGTAAACAATGAAATCAGCAATGCGATTTCGGTGATCAAGGTCAAGATCGCCGCATGCCGCTGGAGGTCGATATCAATCAACCCGGCTCCCGACGGACCCAAGGCAAAGCCGATCGGCAAGTACAGCATGGCTGGACTGAGAGGAAGCCGCCGCAACAGCGACTCCATTATCCCCATCGATATCAGCAATGCACCGACGAGCAGAAACCAGATGGTTGGGGTATCGATTGCGAAATCAATAATTCAGTGGGCTTGGCAAATCAATCAGATGAAGTTAGTGGTCCGTCATTCTTCAATTTTCCAATTGAAAGGATCGTGGGATGGGTTTCGCTGCGCTCTACCCATCCTACGGATCTGACGTGTTCCAACCGCCGTATTCCCTCCCCTTCAAGGGGAGGGTTAGGGTGGGGATGGGTTAAAACGCAGCAATATGAAAACCCATCCCCATCCCAACCAAGAGGATTGCGCTTGCAAGCGCAATCCGCTCCGCAGGCGGATCGCATGCGATCCGAATTCCCTGCTACGCCCCCTTGAAGGGGAAGGAGCCTCTAACGCTGGCGCTAAGCAACAGATTCGCGGCTGTCAAAGAACTTTTGGTACGAGACCTCACCCTACAAATCCATATGCACACTCTACTGACGCGGCGACGGCGATTGAATATTGAGCCGCCTTCCTTGCGTACCGGGCGGCGGTGTCACCGGCAGGGTGATTTCCAGCACGCCATCATGCATCGATGCGGCGGCCGCGTTCGGATCGACGCCTTCCGGCAATGGAATCATCCGATAGAAATGCCCGTAGGGCCGTTCCGTGCGGCGGTATTCCTGTTCCGTACTTTGCGCTTGCGGGTGCCGGTCGCCTTCGATGGTGAGCTTGTCGTTCTTGATTTCCACATGAACATCCTCACGCCGGATGCCGGGCAGATCGGCGCAAATGGTCAACTGGTCGCTGCGGCGCGCGACTTCCACCGGTGGCGTCCAGTTGCGGGCGCCGCTCTGGGCCAAGCCGGGCATGCCGGGCATACCCCGTCCGAGAAAGCGCTCGAACAGACGATCCATTTCCTCGCTCATTCTGCGCATCACCTCCAGCGGTTCTTCCCATACATCCATCAACTTGGGCAGCCATGATTCGGTTCCTGCTTGCGGCGTGCCGGCTTGCACATCCTGTTGCGCCTGCGGCTGGATGCCGGATGGCTGCGCCGGCTGTTGCGGGACAGCTTGTTGCGGCACGGCGGCAGGCTGCGCGGCCGACTTGCTGCCCTGTTGTTCCTGCTGCGCACCAGCCGGTTGCACGACTTGCGCCTGGTGGACCTCGCCGCGCCATTCACCGGTCTCCTCGCCTCGGCGCTCCAGGAATTGTTTGAGTCGAATCAAATCCTGCTCGTTACGCTGAGACATTTCATTTTCCAGGCTTTGTGCATCCTGCGGCATGAAGTCCGGGTCGAGTTCTAGGCTGAGCGTGACCTTTGTCTTGTCCTTGCTGACAGGCTCCACCGTGACCCGGCCGCTGTTTTTCGGGCCGCTGGTATTGCGCCATGCAATGAGTTTGTCCGGAACTTGTTCCGTGATCTCGGCATCCCATTCCCGATCCTCGCCATCGGACCGGGTATGCCAGTGAAGATGCGTATCATCCAGTTGCCTGATTTCCTGTACCCCCTCCATGAAGCGAGGGAAATCCGTAAACTGCGTCAACTGGTTATAAACCGTCGGAAGCGGAACATTGACTTCGATCGATTTTTCAATTTTTCCCATTTTGCAACTCCTTCACAAACGATAGAAGTATGAGTGCAATTTATATGCCACGGCATTCACGGAAGGCGGATGCATTTTTTCAGCCGGACTCTCCAGGGAAAATACTTTTTTTGCACTGCCTGCGCCGCTGGCAGCGCGATGCAAATGGCGCATGCAACGGGAAATGGGTAGAGGCAGCGCAATCGAAAATGTAAGAATTGCCAACGCCAAGTAGGGCTTACAGAGCGGGCGCGCACAGTCGAACCCGCGAGCAACTTACGACAGGCGCGGCTGGTCAAAGCCGGACGCGCCGCACTACCGATTACCGGAACGTACACCGCCACCATTCGTAAAGAGATCTACTCAGCATGCCGCAGTTTCAAGCCCCCCCTCGCAAAGAACACAAGGTATTGACCAATCTCTGGCACGTCGTGTCCGCCTATCGCTGGCGCATCGGCGCGGCCGTATTTTTTCTGGTGCTGGCGAAGATCGCAGCCGTGTTCGTGCCGCTGATATTGAAGGAAATCGTCGATACGCTGTCGCGTCCGGAACAGGTGCGCATGCTGCCGGTGGTGCTGCTGGCCGGCTATGCGCTGCTGCGGTTTTCCAGCACCCTGTTCAATGAACTGCGCGATCTGCTGTTTTCCAGAGTGACCCAGAACACGGTCGCGTCGTATGCGCAGCGCGTCTTCATGCACCTGCACGCGCTGGGCGCGCGCTTTCATGCGCAGCGCCGCCTCGGCGGCTTGTTGCCCGATATCGAACGCGGCAGCAACGGCATTGCCTTCCTGCTCGGCATCGGCCTGTTCACCCTGGTGCCGACCTTGATCGAGATCGCGCTGGTGCTGGGCATCATGGGCGCGCGCTACAGCCACTGGTACACCGCGCTCATCATCGTCACGTTCGTGTTGTACTCCGGATTCACGATCGCGTTTACCGCCCGGCGCGCCATTCATCAGCGCCGCGTCAATCGGCTTGACAGCGACGCCAAGAGCCGCCTGGCCGACAGCCTGATCAATGTCGAGACGGTCAAGAGTTTTACCAATGAAGCATTGGAGTCGTCGCGTTTTCAATCGATCATGCAGCGTTGGACCGAAGCGGTCATTGCCAATCAGAAGGCGCTGTTCATTTTACATGTCGGGCAAAGCGCGATCATTGCCGCCGGTGTGGCCGGCATCATGCTGCTGGCGGGCCAGGGGGTGATGCTGCAGCAGATGACGGTCGGCGATCTGGTGCTGATCAATGCCTATGTGTTGCAGGTGTGCCTGCCGCTCAATGCGCTCGGCTTCGTGTATCGGGAAGCGAAGGACGCGCTGATCAATACCGAGCGGCTGTTTCAATTGTTGCGCGAGCAGCCCGAGATCGACGAGCATCCCGGCCTGCCGGCGCTCACGGTCAAGCGCGGCGAAATCCTGTTCGAGCAGGTGCATTTTTCCTATGAGGACAGCCGCGCCATCCTGTCCGACATCAGCTTTCGCATTCCCGCCGGCGGCACGGTGGCGGTGGTCGGCGGCAGCGGATCGGGAAAGTCCACGCTGGCACGCTTGCTGATGCGGTTTTACGATGCCGGCG
>CAMLDH010000132.1 GCA_946478765.1 uncultured Oxalobacteraceae bacterium
CAAAAAATCGATTGGCACGCCCGCGCGGCGGCACTGCAGGCGGATGGCCGCGCCGTGATCAACGGTCAGCGGGTCGGCGCCCGCGCCGGTGCGGTATTCGACTGCATTTCCCCGGTCGACGGCCGCAAGCTGGCCGAGGTGGCGCGCTGTACCGGCGAGGATATCGATCGCGCGGTGGCAGCGGCGCGCAGCGCATTCGAGGATCGCCGCTGGGCCGGAATGGCGCCTGCGCTGCGCAAGCGCGCAATGATCAAGTTTGCCGACCTGATCGTTCTGCATGGCGATGAACTGGCTTTGCTGGAAACGCTCGACATGGGCAAGCCGATCAGGTACAGCCGCAGCGTCGATGTGACGGCGGCCGCCAATTGCATCCGCTGGTACGGCGAGGCGGTGGACAAGGTGTACGACGAAATCGCGCCGACCGCCGACACCAGCCTGGCGTTGATCACGCGCGAACCGGTCGGCGTGGTGGGCGCCATCGTGCCGTGGAATTACCCGATGATCATGGCGGCCTGGAAGATCGCACCGGCGCTCGCGGTCGGCAACAGCGTCGTGCTGAAACCATCGGAAAAATCGCCGCTGACCGCCTTGCGCCTGGCCGACATCGCGCTGGAGGCCGGCATTCCGCCCGGCGTATTGAATGTGGCGCCGGGTTATGGCCACGAGGCCGGCAGCGCGCTGGCGCTGCACATGGACGTCGATTGCATCGCTTTCACCGGCTCGACCGCGGTCGGCAAGCAGATCATGCAATACGCCGGCCAGTCCAACCTGAAGCGCGCGTGGACCGAGCTGGGCGGCAAGTCGCCCAACATCGTCTGCGCCGATTGTCCCGATCTGGATGCCGCGGTGCGCGCCGCGGTCGGTTCGATCTACTTCAACCAGGGCGAAAGCTGCAACGCGCCATCGCGCCTGTTGGTCGAGGCCTCGATCAAGGACCGCTTCCTGGAGAAAGCGCTGGCCATGGTGCCCGACTTCCAGCCCGGCGATCCATTGGACGGGGCGACCGTGATGGGCGCGATCGTGGATCGCGTCCAGTTGAACACGGTGCTCGGCTTCATCGAATCGGGCAAGGCGGAAGGCGCGCAACTGCTGGCCGGCGGCGAGCAGGTACGGGCCGAGAGCGGCGGCTTTTATGTCACGCCGACGCTGTTCGACAAGGTCAACGGCACGATGAAGATCGCGCGCGAAGAGATATTCGGGCCGGTGCTGTCGGTGCTCGGCTTCACCGATCTCGATGACGCGATCCGTCAAGCGAATGCGACCTCGTTCGGCCTGCAGGCAGCGGTATGGACGTCGGACCTGCGCAAGGCGCACCAGACCGCGCGCGCATTGCGCGCCGGGACGGTGCATGTGAATCAATATGACGAAGACGACATCACGGTGCCGTTCGGCGGTTATAAGCAATCCGGCAACGGGCGCGATAAATCCTTGCACGCGTTCGACAAGTACACGGAATTGAAAACCACCTGGATCAAGATCGTCTGATTCGCCTGCCATGACGCTTTGGCAACAAGCACTGGCGCCGCTATTATCGCGATACGGCGCAAGCGAGCCGGTATAATCATCCATTCGGTAAACTTTGTGCGCGCCGCCGGCCGCCCAACTCACACACTCATGCTTGCTTCACAAAAACAACAGATTATCGATCTGTTCCAGGATGCCCTGGCGCCGATTCTCGCCGGAACCGGCTTGCAGCCGACCGTTATCCTGGAACGCCCGCGCGACCCGTCGCACGGCGATATCGCCTGCAATATCGCGATGCAACTGGCCAAGCCGCTGAAAAAGAACCCGCGCGAACTGGCGCAGGCGCTGGTCGCTGCCGTGCTGGCCCATCCCGCCAAAGGCGATCTGGTCGAAGCGATCGACATCGCCGGCCCCGGCTTCATCAATGTGCGCATCTCGGCAGCCGCCAAGCAGGCGGTGGTCAAAACGATATTGAAGGAAGGCGCGCAATACGGCAAGAGCACGGCCAATGCCGCTAAAAAAGTCTTGATCGAATTCGTATCCGCCAATCCGACCGGCCCCCTGCATGTCGGCCATGGCCGTCAGGGCGCGCTGGGCGATGCGCTGTCGTCCCTGTACCAGTCGCAAGGTTTCGATGTCACGCGCGAGTTCTATTACAACGACGCCGGCGTGCAGATCGCGACGCTGGCGACATCGGTGCAGGCGCGCGCCAGGGGCTTCAAGCCGGGCGACGCGGCGTGGCCCGAGTCGGCTTACAACGGCGACTATATCGCCGATATCGCGGCCGATTTCCTCGCGAAGAAAACAGTCGCCGCCAGCGATGGCGAACCGGCCACCGCCAGCGGCGAGGTGGACGATATCGAATCGATCCGCAAATTCGCGGTGACCTATTTACGGCGTGAACAAGACCTCGATTTGCAGGTGTTCGGCGTCAAGTTCGACAACTATTATCTGGAATCGTCGTTGTACAGCGACGGCAAGGTCGAAGCCACCGTCGCCGCGCTGATCAAGGCCGGCAAGACCTACGAGCAGGACGGCGCGCTGTGGCTGCGCACCACCGAATACGGCGACGACAAAGACCGCGTGATGAAAAAATCCGACGGCACCTACACTTACTTCGTGCCCGACGTCGCGTATCACATCGGCAAATGGCAGCGCGGCTTCGGCAAGGTCATCAATGTCCAGGGCAGCGATCACCACGGCACGGTGGCGCGCGTGCGCGCCGGCCTGCAGGCGGTCGATATCGGCATTCCGCAAGGCTATCCGGATTATGTGCTGCACAAGATGGTCACCGTGATGAAAAACGGCGAAGAAGTCAAAATCTCCAAGCGCGCCGGATCGTACGTGACCGTGCGCGACCTGATCGAATGGTCGGCTGGCGAGGCGACCGGCGAAGACGGCGCGCGCGACCTGACGCGTGGCCGCGACGCGGTGCGCTTCTTCCTGATTTCGCGCAAGGCCGATACCGAATTCGTGTTCGATGTCGATCTGGCATTGGCGCGCTCGGATGAAAACCCGGTGTATTACGTGCAGTACGCGCATGCGCGCATCTGTTCGGTGCTGGCGCAATGGGGCGGCGACGAGGCGACGCTGGAGTCCGTGGCCGATCTGTCGCCGTTGACTGCGCCGCGCGAAGCGAGCTTGCTGGCAAAATTGGCGGAATATCCGGAAATGCTGCAAAAAGCGCTTGAAGAACTGGGCCCGCATCAGGTAGCGTTCTATCTGCGCGATCTGGCCGGCGAATTGCACAGCTACTACAATGCGGAACGGGTGCTGGTCGACGACGTGTCCACCAAAATGGCGCGGCTGGCGTTGATGAGTGCAACACGGCAGGTGTTGCGTAACGGGTTGGCGCTGATCGGCGTATCGGCACCGGCGCGCATGTAACCCCCTTTGCGCGGCTGGATGGAGCGCCGCTGAGCGGACGCGCCGGCGCCCACTTTCCACAACCTTGAAAACTATGATCAAGTACAGTACGAAGCAAACGGGCGGCACTTTATTAGGCATCATCATCGGGCTGGTGGCCGGCCTCGGGATTGCAGTTGTGGTCGCCGTCGCGATTACCAAAACGTCGCTGCCTTTCATGAATAAGTCGGGCAGAACCGACAAAGTGCCGGAACTGACGGCCGGCCAGATCGCCGATCCCAACAAGCCGATGTATGGCAACAAGGCGGCGGCGAAAGAAGCGGCCAAGGATTTCGTGAAGGAAGCCGAGCCGAATCCGGCCGTCGAGCCAGCCAAACTGGCCGCCGACAAACCGAAGCCGGCCGACCGGGCGTCCGAAGCCAAGCCGGCCGAGACCAACAAGGTGGCGATGGTCAAGCCTGACGCCGCAGAAGGCGACAAGTGGATCTATTATCTGCAGGCAGGCGCATTCCGCGAACAGGCGGATGCGGAATCCATCAAGGCCAAACTGGCGCTGCAAGGTTACGAAGCGAATATTTCCGAAAGACTCTCCGACAATGGTCCGCTTTACCGCGTACGGATCGGTCCGTTCAACCAGCTCGATGCACTGAACCGCGTGCGCGGTAAATTGTCTGACGGCGGCGCGGATGTCGCGGTAGTGCGCATGGCAAAATAACCTGAAAGGAACTGTATGCGTTTTATTCAACATCTGTTGGCAGCAATCGGCCTGAGCCTGGTCGCGGCAGCGGCCGGCGCCTCTCCCGCCAATCCGCAAAACGGCCTGGACTACCGTACGCTCGACAAGCCGCAGCAAACGGATTCGGGCAAGAAAATCGAAGTCACTGAATTCTTCTGGTACTCGTGTCCGCATTGCAACGCGTTCGAGTCGTCGCTGGCGGACTGGGTGAAGAAGCAGGGCGACACGATCGTGTTCAAGCGCGTGCCGGTCGCATTCCGCGAATCGTTTGTACCGCAACAGAAATTGTTCTACGCGCTGGAAGCAATGGGCAAAGTGGAAGAATTGCATCGCAAGGTATTCAATGCGATCCATAATGAACGCCAGTCGCTCGATAATGAAGGCGCCATCGCCGATTTCATTGCCAAACAAGGCGTGGACAGAAAGAAATTCCTCGATGTGTACAACTCGTTCGGGGTGCAGACCAAGGTCCGCCGCGTCGCGCAACTGCAAGAAGCGTACAAGGTCGACGGCGTGCCCTTGATCGCGATTGACGGCCGCTTCGAGACATCGCCGTCGATCGTCGGCGCCAGCATCGGCAATCAGCCGGAGCCGGCATTGTTTGCCGCGACGCTGCAGGTAATGGACACGCTGATAGCCAAGGTTGGCAAGGAACACAAGGCGCAAAGTGCGGATGCCAAAACGGCGCCGGCGCCAATGACACACGCAGGCGCTGAAACAGCAAAGAAAAAATAAGGGACTGGACAGCCATGCGCTGTTTGGCCAAACCGTCCAAGTCCGCCGCTCGCAAGAGGGCGGACTTTTTTGTTGGTGTTGCAGAGTCGCTCAAAGCAGCATGACAGGCGGCGTGATGGGTTCAGACTTCGAATGAGACAAACCATGCAGCGTGTATTCATCACGGGCGCATCGAGCGGCATCGGCGCCGCCCTGGCAAAACGCTATGCCGAGCAGGGCGCGACGTTGGGACTGGTCGCGCGCCGGCGGCACGGCCTGGAACAACTGGCGGCCGCTTTGCCGAACCCCGGGCGCCATCGCATCTATGCACTCGATGTCACCGATCACGCGGCATTGGCGGCAGCGGCGGCCGACTTTATCGGCGCGCTCGGCGGCGCCGATGTGGTGATTGCCAGCGCCGGCATTTCGCAAGGCACCCTGACCGAATATGCGGAAGACCTGGCGGTGTTCGAGCGCATCGTCGCCACCAACCTGCTGGCAACAGTGGCCACCTTCGCGCCCTTCATCGCGACACTGAAAGCGCAGGCGCAAGCGGGCAGCCGCGCTTGCCGCCTGGTCGGCATCGGCAGCGTGGCCGGTATCCGCGGATTGCCGGGCGGCGAAGCGTACAGCGCATCGAAGGCGGCGGTGATCAGCTATTGCGAATCGCTGCGGGTCGAATTGAAAAGCAGCGGCGTGAAGGTCGTGACGATTGTGCCGGGTTATATCGATACGCCGATGACGCAGGTGAACAGCTACCGCATGCCGTTCCTGATGGCAGCCGAAAAGTTCGCCGCCGGCAGCGTTGCGCGCATCGACGCCGGCCGCAGCTACTGCGTGATTCCGTGGCAGATGGGCGTGGTCGCGAAACTGCTGCGGCTGTTGCCGAACTGGGCCTATGATTTGGCGTTCTTCAAGGCGCCGCGCAAGGCGCGCGCAGTCGCCGGCATCAAGAATCAGCAGCCATGATTCTTGACGCCATCGGCCGCCGGCACCATCCGGTTACGCCGGCAGATGCGCCGCGCATCGTATCGCTGGTGCCATCGATTACCGAATTGCTGTTCGACCTGGGGTTGGCGCGCTGGCTGGTGGGGCGTACCGGGTTTTGCATACACCCGGCCGATGCGGTACGTGCGATTGCGAAAGTGGGCGGCACCAAGGACGTCAATATTGAAAAGATCCGTCAACTGGCGCCGACTCATTTGATCGTCAATATCGACGAGAATGAAAAGCCGACGGTCGATGCACTGGCCGCATTCATTCCGAATATCATCGTCACCCATCCGCTGGCGCCGCGCGACAATCTCGCGCTGTATGCATTGTTGGGCGGAATTTTCACGGCAGAAGAAAAAGCGCAAGCGCTATGCGCGGCGTTTGAACACGCGTATGCAGAATTGACGGCGCTCCCGCCGCGCGCGCCGAAGACGGTGTTGTACTGCATCTGGAAAGACCCGTGGATGACAGTGTCGCACGACACCTATATTGCGCGCATGCTGGCCGCAATCGGCTGGCGGCAATGCGTGATCCCGGCCGCAGCCGTGCGCTACCCGCAATTTACCTGGACCGACGCGCTGTTGCGCGACATCGATACGGTGTTGTTATCGAGCGAGCCGTATCGCTTTACCGGCGCGCATGTCGAGGCGCTGGAACAGCAGTTAGGCAAGCCGGTGCAATTGGTCGATGGCGAAATGATGTCGTGGTATGGCAGCCGTGCGATTCACGGATTGCGCTATGCGCGCCAACTCGCGATTACTTCTGGCGATTGAGCCGCACCAGCATGCGGATGAATTCGCGCGCGATCGTGCGGTAATGCTCATCCAGATGTTGCAAGTCCGCGATCAGCTTGACATCGTCGGAGTCGAAGCGGGCCGACGACTCGACGACGCTGCCGTCCGTGCCGCGTTCCGCTCGCCGCTCTTCGCCGCCGAAGCGCAGCCACTCGGCAGGCACGCCCAGCCATTGGGCCAGGGTACGCAATTTTTCCTGCGTTGGAATAGCCTCGCCCACCAGCCACTTACGTGCGGCATGGACTGTAATGGGACGACCCGAAAAGCGAATATTGAATTCGCGTGCCAATTGGGTTGGACTGTCCGGGGAGTAATCTGCGTTTCTTAGAGCGTGCTGCAAGCGCTCGCTGAAATCTTCTCGTTCGATAGATGCTTTCATTATCGCGAACTATTCCATGTCGGCACGTGACAGTCAGTCTCTTCGTGACTGGAACTTTTTGTGACCGGAAATCGTACTCAAAATCGTACTCAATCACTCGCCTTTGCGGAGCCGGTGTCGCGCATCTTTTTTTAATATAGAGGCTGCGTGGTCGAAAGCAATGGCATATTTTTTTAGCGAGTTTTAAAGCGGATGATGCCCTCGGCTATCATGCCGCGCAGCAAGATGCCGCCGATCCCTATTTCTGCAAATGGACCAATGCTTCTTCAGTGCAAACGTCAGTTGATGCGCATCCAGCGTGCGGCGAAACATGCGCGGCATGCGTCGACCACTTCCGCCAGACGCGCGGCGTGATGATCGCACAATTGCTTGATGCGTGTACGAAAATCGCTGTACTTCACCAATGACTGCAGATACAGCTCGACCGGATTGGCTTCCGGCTCGATCGCAAACACCGGCACAGTGGTCGAGATGCACGGCAACACCATGTCGCCCGACACCGGCACACGCAAATTCGCGCAATACAGCGAAGCATGTTCCGGCACATGGCCGAAGCCGGTCATCACTCATCACGCGTCAATCGTGCTTGCCGATACGCAAGATCTGATTGTCCTGCAACCGCGTGTAGCCGGCCGGCACGCTCGGCGCCAGCATCGGGCAATAACACATCATGCGCGCAAATGCGTATTCGCCGGTGGTCATCCATAGGTTTCTATGCGCGCGCAGATTCACATTGCAGGCAAGCGCGCTACAATAGAGTTGACGTTAACGTTAACTGCCATTCTAAATACAACCCCGGTTTATGTGGCGTGCGCTGCAAAGGCGCCGCACAGCATACCCATTGGATCCAACACCGCCCACCATGTCCACCTATACCATCACCGAACTGGCGCGCGAATTCGATATCACGCCGCGCGCAATTCGCTTTTACGAAGATCAAGGCTTGCTCAGCCCCAAGCGCGAAGGCGCCGGCGGCCGCACGCGCGTGTATTCGGCGCGCGAACGCACGCGCCTGAAGCTGACCCTGCGCGGCAAGCGGCTCGGCCTGACGCTGTCCGAGATCAAGAGTCTGGTGGACATGTACGAGTCGCCCAAGGATTCGAGCGCGCAAATGCAGCGTTTTCTGACTGTGCTGGCACGCCATCGCGAAACGCTCGAACAGCAGCGCGAGGATATCGAAGTGACCCTGGCCGAGATCGCCGCGCATGAAGAGGAGTGCCGGCGCATGCTCGACAGCGGCGCAGTCGAGAAAGCCAAACCGGCATCGCGCACCGCCGCCAAAAAGCCGGTGGCCCGGCGCAGCAAGGAAGCGGCGTAAGCGTTTGACAGAGATGGATAATTGGATTTACTTTACGTTTACGTAAACGTCAGTTAGATGTATGATTTGGCATCCCGCAATCCCCTATAAAAGCTGAGGACGACATGCTCCATTTACCCGGTTTGACCTTTGATCATGGCGACGACATCGCCGCGCTGCGCGAAACCATCCAGCAATTCGCGCAGGCGGAAATCGCGCCGCGCGCCGCCGAGATCGACCGCACCGACCAGTTTCCGATGGATTTGTGGCGCAAGATGGGCGCGCTCGGCATCCTCGGCATCACGGTCGAAGAAGAATTCGGCGGCGCCGCGATGGGGTATCTCGCACACATCATCGCCATGGAAGAAATTTCGCGCGCATCGGCCTCGGTCGGTCTGTCGTACGGCGCGCACTCCAATTTGTGCGTGAACCAGATCAAGCGCAACGGCAGCGCAGAGCAAAAGAAGAAATACCTGCCGAAACTGGTATCCGGTGAATATATCGGTGCGCTCGCGATGTCGGAGCCGAATGCCGGTTCCGATGTGGTCAGCATGAAATTGCGCGCCGACTGGAAAGGCGACCGCTGGGTATTGAACGGCACCAAGATGTGGATCACCAACGGCCCGGATGCCGACGTCCTGGTAGTGTATGCGAAAAATGATCTGGAGGCCGGGCCGCGCGGCATGACCGCCTTCCTGATCGAAAAGAATTTCAAGGGCTTTTCCATTGCACAAAAGCTCGACAAGCTTGGCATGCGCGGCTCGCATACCGGCGAACTGGTGTTCCAGGATTGCGAAGTGCCGGCTGAAAACGTGCTGGGCGGCTTGGGCAAGGGGGTCAATGTACTGATGTCGGGCCTCGATTTCGAGCGCACCGTCTTGTCGGGCGGGCCGCTGGGCATCATGCAGGCGTGCATGGATGTCGTGGTGCCGTATATCCATGACCGCAAGCAGTTCGGCCAGTCGATCGGCGAATTCCAACTGATGCAAGGAAAGATCGCCGATATGTATTCGACCATGATGGCATGTAAGGCCTACGTGTATGCAGTCGGCCAGGCGTGCGACCGCGCCCGGACGCCGGA
>CAMLDH010000133.1 GCA_946478765.1 uncultured Oxalobacteraceae bacterium
GGAGGGGCCGGCGGCATTACAATTGCCGCCGGCCCCTTCCCTTGATTGGCGGCACGGCAGCTGCATTCAAAACACCGCCAATCCCGCCTTCATGGTCCGGAAATTTTTCAGGGCCGATAATTGGCGATCAATTGCATATTGTCCTTCGGCGAATCGGTGGATGCGACGCCATGCAGTATTTCGGCAAGCCTGCCGGCGCCGGAATCGGGCGCCCAGGGGCGGCCGTGAACAAGATAAAAATTCACCTTGCAAGTCCGCTTTTCGTGCAACGGCAATATCGCCAGCGTGCCTTCGTCCAGCCATTTTCGTACGCGACGCCGCGGCAACCAGGCATACCCCAAGCCCTCGCGCAGCGCCTCCACGGCGGAGTCGAAGCTGCTTACATTCCAGCGGTGGACATGGCCCCATGAGGGGCTCTTGCGATTGCCGTACGCCGCATCCTGCAGGTTGCCAATGCCGATCTGGACCTGGCGTTCGAGATCGGCATCCATGATCGTGCGCTCAAGGTCAAACAATACGTGATCCGGATGGGCCACTGCAATGTATTCCACTTCGATCAGCGGCTCTCCCGCGAAGCCGAGCGGTACCTGGTCGCATATTGCAATATCTGCCGCGTGCTCGCAAAGGGCCTTTTCGATCTGCGGCATGGCCGCTTCGCTCAAACACAGTTTGATGTCGTTTCCAGTGAAGGAAAATTTTCGAATGGCACGCATCAGCACATCAGCGGGAAAGCCGTGATCGACCATCAGGCGCACTTCCGCTTTCCAGCCTTTGCGCAAATTTTCAGCCAACGCTTCGATTTCGAGCGCCTCTTTGATTAGATTGCGCGAGCGGTGCAGCAGCGCGCGCCCCTCTTCCGTGATATGCGCCTTGCGCCCCTCCAGTTTGAACAGGGGCACCCCCAGCTGTTCCTGCATTTTTCCGATGGTGTAGCTGATTGCCGACTGGCTCAGATGCAGAGACTCCGCGGCATAGTTGAACCCGCCGCAATCAATGACGGCATGCAGCATCCTCCATTGCTTAAGACTGATACGAACATTTTGAGCATCGTGCATTCTGGATTTGCGTTCAGTGCGTACTTCACCCAATCCTTTCGATGGCTCGATAAAGGTTTCTCTTAATTTGCTCATTTTTATTTCGCATGCATCACGCATATCCCGGTTATTGATTTTTCCGTAGTGCGCAGCAATCGGGGGCTTTACGGGATTACCCATCGGATGACTTCGAACGCTTCCGCATATCGGGTGCCGATTTGCGTTCCCCTGAAAATCGCCTGGCTTTTCACGGCTTCCTCGCGTGCGTACACGCGGTCCGCCTGCGATTCGTAGCATGAGAGCGCCGCCACCTTATTGTCCAGATCCTGCTGGTTCAAATGGGTGAAACAGCTGGTCCGGAAGTCCAGGTTATTCCATGCCACCTCATAGCCCAGCATCGTGGTTTTTTTAAATGCGCGAAAGCCCTCGTGCGCGACCACATCATGATCCTGGTGGGTATCGTTCGGGCTCGGCAAAAAGACCAGATCCGGCCGCAGTTCCTTGTTCAGGTTGACCATTTTTTCCAGGATGCCCTGTCTTTGTTCCGGGAATTTCCTGACCTCGAAATCAAGGACGATGCAATCGTCGGGCGCGATTCCCAGGACAGCGGTCGCCACCCTCACTTCCTGTCTCAGGATATCTCTCGGCAAATGCGGCAGGACAGATTGCTCGGCGGCTGAAAAAGCAACATAAACGGCTCTCCAGCCGTCGCGAATGTATTTCGCAATGGTGCCTCCGCAGCCAAATTCACCGTCATCGGTGTGCGGCGCCAAAACCAGAATGAGTTTACTCATACGTTCTCCAATTAACGCGCGATCGCGCGAAGCGTCATGCATATGATCCGCAGATCCATCAAGAAGCTGCGTTGCTTGACATAGCGGACGTAGTACCCAAGCTTGACCGGCAAAATCACTTCAACATATGTCCGCTCCGAATTGCGTGCGCGGTCGAGCAGATTGCTTTCCTCCTTGTATTCAATCGAGGCCCAATCCGTAATGCCGGGCAAAACGGATAACACTATTTCGCGGATGTCTGTCGGGTAACAGGCGACATAACGCGGCACTTCCGGGCGCGGTCCGACCAGACTCATCTCGCCCAACACCACATTGATCAATTGCGGCAATTCATCGATCTTGTAACGCCGCAGAAAGCGCCCGGCACGGGTCACGCGCGCATCGTTCCTTGTCGTGATCTGGCCTTTGGATTCCGTGTCCGCCAGCATCGTGCGAAACTTGACAATGCTGAACGGCACGCCCTGCCGCCCGATACGCTGCTGGCGGAAAAACACCGGCCCCGACGAATCGAGTTTGATCCAGCATGCCACGGCGGCAAACAGCGGCGCCAGAATAATCAGGCCGAGCAATGCGGCGATGAAATCGAATAGTCGTTTGATCAGCATAACAATCCACGCAGTGTCGCAATGACCCGTTGTTGATCGGCATCGGTCATTTTGGTATACAGCGGCAGCGTCAGCATCGACCGATAAGCGGCATCGGCCTGCGGAAACTGCTCCGGACTGAGGCGATAGGTGGTGCGCCAATAAGGATGCCGATGCAAGGGAATGAAATGCACGCTGGTGCCGATGCCGTGATCGGAAAGCTGCTGGATCAATTCATCGCGGCCGATCTTCGCGTCGCCAGTCAAACGCACGACATACAAATGCCATGCATGCACACTCCCCTTGCCCGCATCGGCGGGCAGGCGCAGGGGCAATCCTTTCAATCCCTCGAAATAAGCGCGCGCGAGCACTTGCCGCCGGAGCAAAAAGCGATCGATCTTGCGCAATTGCTGGATGCCCATCGCCGATGCGATATCGGTCAGGTTGTATTTGAACCCGGGCGCAACTACCTCATAAAACCATGACGGCGTGGTGGAGACATAGCGATCGAACGCATCCCGGCTGATGCCGTGAAGCCGCATCATCTTGACCCGGTTGGCAAGCGCGGCGTCATGCGTGACCACCATGCCGCCCTCGCCGGTGGTCATGGTCTTGTTGGCATAAAAGCTGAATACCGTCGCGTCACTCGCCATGGTCCCGATCAACTTGCCCTTGTAGCAGGCAGGAAAGGCATGCGCCGCATCCTCCACCACCTTCAACCCGTGGCTGCGCGCCAGCGCCAGGATCGCGTCCATATCGCACGCCAGGCCGGCGTAGTGCACCGGAATAATGACTTTGGTGCGGCGCGTGATCGCCGCCTGGATGGCCGCCACATCGATATTCAATGTCACCGGATCGGCATCGACCAACACGGGATCGGCGCCCAGATAACGCACCACTTCCGCGGTCGCGGTGAAAGTCAAGGTGGGAATAATCACCTCGTCGCCGGGACCGACACCGAGCGCCTCCAGCGCCAGATGCAGACCGGCGGTAGCGGAATTGACCGAAATCGCCTCGCTACCGTCCCCCAGGTAGGCCGCGAACGCCTGTTCGAATTGCCTGGTTTTCGGTCCTGTGGTCACCCAGCCCGAGCGCAGGCATTCGACCACGTCCCGGATTTCCTCCTCGCCGATTTCGGGAAGAGCAAAGGGGAGAAATTTCTGATCATTATTGATTGTCATGGTCTTCTTCGGCAGCACGGCATAGGGGTACACAACATCGATTGCGCATTGATCTTTTCCTCAATGCTTGCAGGCTTCCAGAAATCGCTGTCCAAGCACCGGGTAGGTATGGTTTTTCATCACGAATTCCCGGCCGCGTTGGGCCATCGCCTTGCGTTCATCCGCGCTCAGGGCCAGCAAGGCGCGGATTCCCTGCGCGACCGAATGCGGGTCTTCCGGCTTGACAGTCAAGCCGCAGTCCGCTTCGGTCACCGGGTCATTGCCCGCTTCTATCGCCATCAACACCGGCCGGCCCGCCATCATGTAATCCATCAATTTATTGGGCGCTATCCCGAAGCGATACAAGGGGATGCGCCGCACACCGATGTAAGCCACATCAAACCACTGCAACAGTGCGGGAATCTGCGCCTTTTTCACGGCGTCGATGAAGCGGACGTTTTGCAAACCTTCCGCTTGCACCCGCTGCTGCAACGCGCTCTTTGCCGGCCCGCCGCCGACCAGCACAAACGCCACCTTTTCCCCTTGCATCAATTTCGCCGTGTCCAGAAAGATATCGAGCGCGTTGGACACCCCCTGCGTGCCCGCATGGCCGACGATGGACCAGCCTTGCGCACGGAGATTGGCGAGTATGTCAACCGCGGTCCCTTGCAGGGCCGGCGCATCGGCCAGCCATTCGGCGGGATCGATCCCGTTGGGCACGATATGCAGCTTGTGCGGCGCCATGCCGCGGGACTGCATGTACTCGTGCACCTTCGGCAGCATCGAGATCACCACATCGGCATGGCGATAGGCGTAGGCCTCGGCCGCTTGCACCAGCATGATGAAGGGATGGCGGCGCGACATGCCGCCCAGTTCGATCGGCGAGAGGGGCCACATGTCATGCACCTCGAAGACCAGTTTTGCCGCCGCCAGTTTTGCGATGCGGTGCGCGGGCCAGATGTCCATCGGGTAGGTGCTGGAAGCAATGACGAGATCGGGTTTGAACGCGCGTGCCAGCTGCCTGCCCTCGCGGTACAGGCGGGCGACGAAGGCGGCCATGTTGCGCACCCTTGCGATGCCGTTGCCGGCATAGCGCGGCGTCTCGAACCAGGTGTATTGAATGCCGTCGATGGTTTCGTCCAGACGGGCCTGGCCGGCAAGTTGCGGGGATTGCGCGCGCACATGGGACTGGGCCGACGCCACGATTCTTACCTTGTGTCCCAGCCGCACCCATTCGCGCGCCAGGTAGTAGGGACGGAATTCCATGCCGTGCCGCGGCGATCCGGCGTAGTGATTGATGAGCAGGATATTCATTCAGATCCCCCCCATGCGCTGTCCCTGATCGCACTTTTCATAGCCGGCATACATCTTTATCGGCAATGTGCGAAGTGCTATCGGAATGGCATTTGATCAGCGCCTGGACAATGTGCATTTGCATGGCGGCGCTCAAGTCAGCTCCCATCGGCACACTCATGACTGTTTGCGACAAGCGGTTTGAAACAGGCGTGTCATCGACGCTGCATAAGTGCTTGTAGGCAGGCTGCTGATTGAGCGGGAAGGGATAATGCACGGCAGTGGGGATGCCTTCCTGCTTGAGCAGGTCTTGCACCTGTTCACGCCGATCCACAAGGACGGTGAATTGGGCAAAGACGCTGGCGCGATCAGCGCGCTGTTGCACCCGTCGTATGCCGTACTCATCCATCAGGACATTGTATTTGCGGCCGATCTCGGCGCGCTGCTGCACTTCCCACTCGAACCGCTCCAGCTTGGCCAGCACGATGGCGCATTGCAATGTGTCCATGCGTCCACCCACGCCCACCCGGGTGTGCCAGTAGCGTTTGCTTTGGCCATGAACGCGAATTTCCCTGCATGCCTGCGCGATGCCGTCATCGTTGGTAAAGATGGCGCCGCCGTCGCCATAGCAGCCCAGCGGCTTGCTCGGAAAAAAGCTGGTGCAACCGATGGCGGACAGGTTGCCGCTCTTTCTGCCCTTGTAGCTGGCGCCGAAACTCTGTGCGGCATCCTCGATCACCGGCAAACCGTGCCGGGCGCCAATGGCGTTGATCTCGTCCATGTCGGCCGGTTGCCCGTAGAGCGACACCACCATGATGGCCTTGGTGCGGGGCGTGATTTTTTCTTCGATCAATGCGGCATCGATGTTGCACGTATCGGGTTCAATATCGACAAAGACCGGCCTGGCCCCCAGCAGCACGATCACTTCCGCGGTAGCGATGAAGGAGAAAGGCGTCGTGATGATGTCGTCCCCAGGCTGGACGCCCAGCGCCATCAATGCAATCAACAGCGCTTCCGTGCCCGAGGCGACCGTGATGCAGTGCCGCGCGCCGGTATAGGCGACGAGCCGGTCTTCCAGCTCTTTGACTTCCGGCCCCATGATGTACTGGCCATGGTCGAGCACGGTCTGGATGCGGGTATTGATGGTGTCGCGCAACGCGCGGTATTGCGTCTGCAGGTCGATGAATTCCATGGTGTCCTTTATATTTTTCAGGGTTGAATGCGCATGCAGACGCCGTCGCGCAAGACGTAGTGCTCGCCGGTATGCGGGCATGTGGTGCGGGCGCTCCCCGTCAGCGGCAGATCGAGCCGCTCGCCGAAGCAGCTCATCCAGCCGATCTGCCGCGCGGGGACACCGGCCATCAACGCAAAATCGGCGACATCGCGATTGACGACCGCGCCGGCCGCGACAAATGCATACTGGCCCACCGTGACGCCGCACACGATGGTCGCGTTGGCGCCGAGCGTCGCGCCGCGCCGGATCAGGGTCGTGCGATACGCATCCTTGCGCGGCACCGCCGAACGCGGGTTGTAGACGTTGGTAAACACCATGCTGGGACCGCAAAAGACGTCATCTTCGATCGTGACCGCGTCATACACCGAGACGTTGTTCTGGATCTTGACCCTGTTGCCGATCACAACGTCGTTGCCGATGAAGACGTTCTGCCCCAATGAACATGCCCGGCCGATGCGCGCGCCGCCGCAGACATGGGAGAAATGCCAGACATGGGTGGCGTCGCCCAGTTGTGCGCCGTCGTCGACGATGGCGCTGGGATGGAGTGTGGCCGCCATGTCAGTATTCCAGCGGCAGCGCGACACGCTTGCCGTCGCGCGCCGACAGGTACGTGGCGATCAGGATTTCCAGCGACTTGAGCCCTTCGCGGCCATCCGTTTCGGGCTCGGCTTCGCCGCGCAGCACCTTGATGACATTGTCGTAGTACAAGGGATGCCCGAAACCATAGACGGACGTGGTTTGATAGCTGGCCTCCTTGACTTTCCGGTCATCCTCGTCCGGTTCGGCGAAATCCCATTGCTTGATCTCATTGACGGCGACGCCGCCAATGCGCACCGTTCCCTTCTCGCCCAACATGGTGATGCTGCCTTCGAAGTTGTTCGGGTAAGTCAGCATGGTCACGTTCATCGACCCGAGTGCGCCGTTGCGCCAGCGCAGGCTGATGACGCCGGTGTCTTCCACTTCGATGACGCGCGCCAGCGTCGCCGTGTACGCATGCAAGCTTTCCACCGGCCCGACGATCCAGTCGATCAGGTCGATGTAATGGCTGGCCTGATTCATGAATGCGCCGCCGTCATATTCCCAGGTGCCGCGCCACTTGGCACTATCGTAATATTCCTGCGGACGGGTCCAGAACACATTCAGGTTGACCATGTAGATCCGGCCGAAGCGCTTTTTTTCGACCGCTCTTTTCAGCATTTGCAGGGTGGCGTTGCGGCGATTCTGCTTGACGACAAACATGCGCACGCCCGCCGTATCGCACGCGGCGACCATGCGCTTGCCGTCTTCCCATCGCGTCGCCATCGGCTTTTCGGTAATGATATTGCGGCCGGCCATCGCAATCTGTATCGCCTGTTCCGGATGCAGGCCGGATGGCGTGGTAAGAATGAAGGCATCGGCTTCGCACTGCGCGAGCATGTCGGTCAGGCTTTTATAAGGCGTGGCAGCGGTGGCGATGACCGCTTCTTCCAATGCACGTGAATTGATATCGCAAATGCCGACCAGTTCGCAGCGCTCATGATGATGCTTGATCGCCCCGAAATGATTTTTGGCGATGCGGCCGCATCCGACGAGCGCAAAGCGGATTTTTCGGCCGATGACGGCGGGTGGAAAATGGTGCATGGGTGAACTCTCCTGTCAGGCTTTAACGACATTCGGCAGCGGCTCCAGATACACGCCGCGCGTATCGACGATCAGCTTCGCGTTGTCCCGGATCAGATCGTAATCAAACGCATCGTGACCGGTTGCGAGCAGCAGCAAGTCGTACGATGCAATCGTATCGGCGCTCAAAGACACGCTCCTGATGTTGAAGCGATGCCCGCGCATCTTCGGAAAAATCGGCACATGCGGGTCTGAATAAGCGACTTCCGCGCCCTTGTCGCGCAGAATTTCCATCAACTCGACCGAGGGCGACTCGCGCATGTCGTCCACGTTCTTCTTGTACGCGATGCCGAGTACCAGCACCTTGCTGCCTTTCACGGAACGGCCGCGCTGGTTCAATGCATCGGTGACCTTGCCGATGACCCAATGCGGCATGTCGTTGTTGATTTCACCGGCCAGCTCGATGAAACGCGTGTGCAGGCCGTATTGACGCGCCTTCCATGTCAGGTAGAACGGATCGATCGGAATGCAGTGCCCGCCGAGTCCCGGGCCGGGGTAGTACGCGGTGAATCCGAACGGCTTGGTCGCGGCCGCCCGGATCACTTCATGGATGTCGATATCCATCTTGTCGGCAATGATCTTCATTTCGTTGACCAGTCCGATATTGACCGCGCGATGGATATTTTCCAGCAGCTTGGTCAGTTCCGCGGCCCGCGTGGAGCTGACCGGCACCACCGTGTCGATCGCCGGTTCGTACAGAGCAATGCCGGCGGTCAGGCAGGCGGCGGTGATGCCGCCGCACACCTTGGGAATGGTGCGCGTTTCAAAAGCGGGATTGCCCGGGTCCTCGCGCTCCGGCGAGAACACGAGGAATACATCCTCGCCTACCCGCAGTCCGCGCGATTCGATGCGCGGCTTGAGTTCTTCGTTGGTGGTGCCCGGATACGTCGTGCTTTCCAGAGAAATGATCTGGCCGATCCGCATATGCGCTACCAGCGCATCGATCGTATTCAACACAAAGCTCAGGTCCGGCTCGCGATAGGCGTTGAGTGGCGTGGGCACGCAAACAATCAGTGCGTCCGCCTCCGATGCGCGTGCAAAATTCGTCGTCGCCTCGAATCCCCCGGCCAGCGCCTTCGCTATTGCGCCCGACGGAATATGCTCGATATAGCTTCTTCCCGCATTCAGCTTTTCGATTTTTTCCGAATCGATATCGATGCCGAGCACCTTGAACCCGATATCCACGTAGCGCAACATCAACGGCAATCCTACGTAGCCAAGACCTACTATCCCGATCACCGCCGTGCGGTGTTCGAGCCTGCCGAGCAGCTGTTCCAAAGGATAAATTTGCTTATTGTTTTTCATGATCTGATTGCGCCATTGGTTTTCATGCATTCGTTATTGAATCCATGATCGTTATGAACAAGAGCCTTCGGACGGCTCCTTCCCCCTTGCAGGGGGAAGGCTGGGATGGGGGTAGTGGGTTCGAGATAGAACCTTTCTTCCTCGACCCGACCACCCCCACCCTAACCCTCCCCCTTGCAGGAGGAGGGGACCGTTCATTGTTGATGTTGAGTACATCTAACAACGCAAAAT
>CAMLDH010000134.1 GCA_946478765.1 uncultured Oxalobacteraceae bacterium
GCTGACGCAGCAGCGCGCGCAAGAAGGTGTCGTTTTGCAGCGGGGCGAATTTGGATGGCATGAGGGTACTTTCAATGAGGCGCCATTATCGCCTATGGACACTGCCCAGGTCATCTACCGCAGGATAATCCTCATCGAAAATTATCAATAAGGAAAGATCCTGTCGCAAATCCGCAAAAGCAGTAAAAAAATAAATATTCCTGTTTCCTTTCACATCGCACTATAGTGAAATTGCTATTTTAAAATATTGCTTCCGTGAAGCATGCATCTGCATGCCGTCGCGGCCGCACCTTTGAAAGGGTCCCAAATTATGTGTCGATGGATTGTTGCCTGTTGTGGTGTCGTGCTGGGTTTGGTCAGTCCCGTCCTGTGGGCGGCGAGCTTCAGCGTGGTGTTCATCAATCCCGGTCGTTCCGACGAGCCGTACTGGCGCAGCGTCACGCGCTTCATGCAACCGGCGGCGCAGCAGCTCGATATCCAACTGGAAGTGCTGTACGCGGAACGCGATCACCTGAAGATGATCGCGTTGACCAAACAGGTCGCGCAACGCAGCAACAAGCCGGATTACCTGATCATCGTCAATGAAAAACTGGCAGGCGGCGAAATGCTGAAACTGGCCGATCAGGCCGGCATCAAGACGCTGGTCGCATTCAACAGCTTCGAAGACGAGCAGACAGCCGAGTTCGGCCCCCCGCGCCGGAAATACCGGCACTGGCTGGGTTCGCTCACGCCCAATGCAGTCGATGCCGGCTCCCTGACCGCGACGGAACTGGTGCGTCAGGCAGCGAAGATGCGCACCGTGGCCGACGACGGCAAAATTCATGTCGCGGTTATTGCGGGCGACAAGGCGACGCCGACCGGCACGCAGCGCATGCAGGGCGCGGTGGATGCATTGTCCGCCAACCCCGCCGTGGTGCTGGAGCAGGTGGTGTTCGGCAACTGGGAACGGGCGCGCGCCAAGGAACAGGCGGCGGCGCTGCTGCTGCGTTATCCCAAGCTCAATGCATTCTGGATGGCGAGCGACCTGATGGCGTACGGCGCGATGGAAGCGGCCGAAGCCGCGGGCCGCAAACCCGGCGTCGACCTGTTGTTCTCAGCGGTCAATAACTCGCCGGAAGTTTTGCAGGCGCGCATACAGGGCCGCATCTCGGCACTGGCGGGCGGACATTTCACTGCCGGCGCGTGGGGCCTGGTGATGCTGTACGACTACCACCACGGCAAGGACTTCAAGAGCGAAGGACTTGAGTTGCGCGAACCGCTGTTCGTGCTGCTCGATGCAGAAACGGCGCAACGCTTTTTGCATCGCTTCGGCAACGAGGATTTTTCAGCGGTCGATTTTCGGCAATTCTCGAAGTGGCTGCATCCGGAACTGAAAAAATACCAATTCAGCCTGTTGCCCGCCTTGAAATGAGGGACGGCTCCCCGCCCGCACGGCCATTCCAGCCCTTGAGCCGGCGGGTGGTGGCATGGGTGCTGCTGTACAGCAGCGGTTTCACACTGCTGATGACAGCGGCACTGATCGGCATCCATTACATGGAAGAGCGCGACCTGGCATTGGCGCAATTGCGCTTTGCCGCCGCCAGCTATCGCAAGAGCCTGGCCACCAGCTTGTGGGAGATCGACATGCCGGCCGCACTGCTGCAACTCGACGCACTGGCGAACTTTCCGATGGTCGGCCACGTCGTGCTGCGCACCGCGATCGGACAGGAAATCAAGGCCGGCAAACAGGCGCAGCAATCCGAAGCATCCAACACACGGGAATTGCTGTCGCTGCAAGAAACCCTGGTCAGTCCCGATCATCCGGAGCACGCGGTCGGCCAGTTGCTGCTCTACGTCGACCAGCAGGCCTTGCTGCACCGGCTGCAGACCGATGCGATGCGCATCCTCGGCGCCGAAGCGATCAAAGGACTGGCGCTGGCGCTGTTGATTGCGTGGCTGATCGGCAAGCTCGTCACGCGCCATGTCGCGCATATGGCGCAGCACGTCGCGGCTCTGCATCCGGCGGCGCTCGACCACACACTCGTCCTCAAGCGGCACGCAACGCCCTACCGCGACGAGCTGGATCAGCTCAGCGACGCCTTCAATCAGCTCAACCGCCATCTGGCCGACCACATCGGCACCCAGCGCGCACTGGAAGAGGAATTGCGCGGCCATCGCGACCGGCTGACGGACATGGTGGCCGAGCGCACCGATTCGCTGGAACGCCTGAAGGGCTTCCACAGCCTGATCATCCGGGTGCTCACCCGCTTCATCAATCTGCCGCTGGGACAGGCCAATGCCGCGGTGGACCACGGCCTCGCCGCATTCGGCGAATACTTTGAAACCGACCGCTGCCTGCTGTTCACGCACAATAAGGCAGCGCACGACTTCCACATCGCCAATGCCTGGCCGCCGGTGGAAGCGCGTGGCGCCGGCAACGATATCTGCCTGGCGGAAGATGCGCTGCCGCCTGCGTTGCCGACCGACCATGCATCCAGGATCTGGATCAGCGCGCACGCCGACACAGCGCCCGCCGATGACCCCTTGCTGACATGCCTGGCGACCCGCGCCTATACCATCGTCGGCGTCGAAGTGAAAGGCGACACCATCGGTTTGCTATGCCTGGTCGGGCAGTCGGTGCCGGTCGGTAGCGACAATGCAAGCCTGCTCGAACTGGCGGCGCGCGTGGCGGCCAGCATGCTGGACCACAAGGCGGCGCAAATGCATCTGCTGGAAACGCAAGAGGCGCTGCAGCAGGCGAACCACGAACTGCAACTTCTGAGCCGCCACGATCCGCTGACCGGCCTGGCCAACCGGCGCCACTTCGACGAGATCAAGGAATTGGAATTCCGGCGTGCAAGCCGCACCAATTCGCCGCTGTCGGTACTGATGTGCGACATCGATGAATTCAAGCGTTACAACGATACCTACGGCCATGCGCAAGGCGACCATTGCCTGATTGCGCTGAGCAACTGCATCCGCTCGCTGTTTGCGCGCGCCGGCGAATTGCCGGCGCGCCTGGGCGGTGAAGAGTTTGCGGTCATCCTGCCCAACGTCTACGGCGAACAGGCATTCAAGATGGCCGAACGTGTGCGGCTGGCGGTGTGGGCGCTGAACCTGCCGCATGCCGGGTCGAGCGTGACGGACCGGGTCACGATCAGCATCGGCGTTGCCTGCCTGAAGCACGGCACGCATGAAAACTTCGACAAGTTGCTGCAACAGGCGGACGATGCGCTGTACCGTGCCAAGGAAAGCCGCAACCGGACGGCGATGGCGGATTGAAAATTACTGAATTGCGGATTTGTTGCTCTGTATTGCTTCCATCACGATAGCGGTCAGGCCGGCGCCGCCCTGTTCATCGATGTATTGCAGCAGCGCGCGCCGCATGCGCGGATCCCAGAATTTTTTCAGATGACCGGCAATGTCGGTCAACGCTTGCTGCCGGTCCGGCATGCTCTCGAAAAATGCGCCGATCTGGTTGGCCATGCGGACCAGCTTGTGTACATCCATCACATTCCTTCGTCAGATTGATTGGAGTCGCTGCCCATTCGCATACACCACATGACTGTGCTCGCGCACAAAGCCGATCAGCGTGACGCCCGTTTGTTCGGCCAGTTGGATCGCCAGACTGGTCGGCGCAGAAATCGCCGCCAGCATGCCGATGCCGATGGTGGCCGCCTTCTGCACCATTTCGACACTGGCGCGGCTGGTGATCAATACCGCTCCGCTGGAAAAATCCCGCCGCTCGCGCGCCAGCGCCCCGATCAGTTTGTCCAGCGCATTATGGCGGCCGACATCTTCGCGCACCAGCGCGATGGCGCCATCGGCGCCAAGCCATGCTGCCGCATGCGTCGCGCCGCTCTGCTGCTGCATGGGCTGCTGCCTATGCATCACTGCCATGCCGGCATGAATGACGGCAGCGGAAAATGCCGCGCTGCTGGTGACTGCCCGCGGACGCCGGATCGCCTGCTGCAAGGTTTCAGCGCCGCACAAACCGCAGCCGGTGCGCCCGGTCAGATTGCGCCGCCTTTCCTTCAGCGCGATGAACTGGCGCGCGGCAATCCGCATCGCGATTTGCATCCCTTCGTCGAGCGTCGCCACTTCGCAATCGTACAATTCCGACGGCGCGGCCAGGATGCCTTCGCTGAGTGAAAACCCGAGCGCGAAATCCGTCAGGTGTTCAGGCGACGCCAGCATCACCGCATGCGAAATGCCGTTGTATTCGAGCGCGACCGGCACCTCGACCGCCACCTCGTCGCGGCATGTTTCACGCCGGCCATCGTGCCATTTTTCCACCGCGACCTGCTTCAGCGCGGCGGCATCGGTGACGGCATCCTCATTCATTGGAAAGCGTCGTCATTTGCCGGCCGCGACAGGTGCATGTTTCAGCAAATGCCATTGCTCGTCCGAAAACTGGCGGTAGTGCTGCTGCCATGCCGATGGTTGCGTTACCGGCATGACTTGCACCGCAGTCACCTTGTACTCCGGGCAGTTGGTGGCCCAGTCGGAATTGTCGGTGGTGATCACGTTCGCGCCCGACTCCGGGAAATGGAAGGTGGTGTACACCACGCCCGGCTGCACATTGTCGGTAATGGTCGCGCGCAATACCGTCTGCCCGGCGCGCGATGCGATGCCGACCCAATCGTCCTGTTTGATGCCGCGCTCTTCGGCATCGTGCGGATGGATTTCCAGCCGGTCTTCGCTATGCCATTGCACATTGTCGGTGCGGCGGGTTTGCGCGCCGACGTTGTACTGCGACAGGATGCGGCCGGTAGTCAGGATCAACGGAAACTTGCGCGTGACTTTTTCATCGGTTGCAATGTATTGCGTATTGATGAATTTGCCCTTGCCGCGCACGAAATGATCGACGTGCATGATCGGCGTGCCTTGCGGCGCCGCATCGTTGCACGGCCACTGAATGCTGCCGAGCCGGTCGATTTTTTCATAGGTCACGCCCCGGAAGGTCGGCGTCAATGCCGCGATCTCGGCCATGATGTCGGACGGATGGTCATAGTGCATCGGATATCCGAGTGCATTGGCGAGCGCCACCGTGACTTCCCAATCGGACTTGCCGGCCTTGGCCGGCATCACCTTGCGCACGCGCGAAATGCGGCGCTCGGCATTGGTGAAGGTGCCGTCCTTTTCCAGAAAAGACGAACCCGGCAGGAACACATGCGCATACTTCGCAGTTTCGTTCAAAAACAAATCCTGCACCACGATGCATTCCATCGCCGTCAAGGCCTTGGCCACATGCTGCGTGTCCGGGTCGGATTGCACGATATCCTCGCCTTCGCAATACAGCCCGAGGAAGCTGCCGTCGAGCGCGGCATCGAACATATTCGGGATGCGCAAGCCCGGCTCCGGATTCAAAGTCACACCCCATGCCTGCTCGAACGCGCCGCGTACCGTGCTGTCGGAGATATGGCGATAGCCGGGCAGCTCATGCGGGAACGAGCCCATGTCGCACGAGCCCTGCACATTGTTCTGGCCGCGCAAGGGATTGACGCCGACGCCTTCACGCCCGACATTGCCGGTCGCCATCGCGAGGTTGGCAATGCCCATTACCATGGTCGAACCCTGCGCATGTTCGGTCACGCCCAGTCCGTAGTAAATCGCGCCATTGCCGCCGCCCGCAAACAGGCGCGCGGCGCCGCGGATCTCATCGGCCGCCACGCCGGTAATCGGCGCCATCGCTTCCGGCGAATTGTCCGGGCGCGACACGAATTCCTTCCACTCGCCAAACGATTTTTCATCGCAGCGCTCGGCGATGAATAGCGCATCATGCAAGCCTTCGGTGACCACCACATGCGCGAGCGCGGTGATGAGCGCGACGTTGGCGCCGGGCCGCAGTTTCAAATGGTAATCGGCCTGCACATGCGGCGACTTCACCATCTCGGTGGCGCGCGGATCGACCACGATCAGCTTCGCGCCCTGCCGCAGGCGGCGCTTCATCTGCGACGCAAAGACCGGATGCGCGGCGGCCGGATTGGCGCCGATGATCATGATCACATCGGACTTCATCACCGAATCGAAGGTCTGGGTGCCGGCCGATTCGCCCAGCGTCTGCTTCAAGCCGTAACCGGTCGGCGAATGGCAGACCCGCGCGCAGGTATCGACATTGTTGTTGCCGAACGCGGCGCGCACCAGCTTCTGCACCAGGTAGGTTTCTTCGTTGGTGCAGCGCGACGAGGTGATGCCGCCGATCGCATCCTTGCCGTGCCTGGCCTGGATGCGACGGAATTCGCTCGCCGCATAGCTCAGCGCATCGTCCCACGACACTTCCTGCCACGGGTCGCTGATGTTCTTGCGGATCATCGGATGCAGGATGCGGTCGCGATGCGTCGCATAGCCCCACGCGAAGCGGCCCTTGACGCAGGCATGGCCGTGATTGGCCTGACCGTTCTTGTGCGGCGCCATGCGCACCACTTCATTGCCTTTCATCTCGGCCTTGAATGAACAGCCGACGCCGCAATACGCGCAGGTCGTGATCTTGCTGTGCTCGGCCTGCCCCATCATGATCACGGTCTTCTCGGTCAGGGTCGCGGTCGGGCAGGCTTGCACGCAAGCGCCGCACGACACGCATTCGGACCCCATGAAATCCTGGTTCTGGCTGGCCGCCACGCGCGAATCGAAACCGCGGCCGTCGATGGTCAATGCAAACGTGCCTTGCGTTTCTTCGCAGGCGCGCACGCAGCGGTTGCACACGATGCATTTCGACGGGTCGTAGCTGAAATACGGATTGGAGTCATCCTTTTGCATCTTCAAATGGTTCGCGCCGTCGTAGCCGTAGCGCACTTCGCGCAAGCCGACCACGCCGGCCATGTCCTGCAATTCGCAATTACCGTTGGTGGGACAGGTCAGGCAGTCGAGCGGATGGTCGGAGATAGTCAGCTCCATCACGCCGCGCCGGATGCCGGCCAGTTTCGGCGTCTCGGTTCTGACTGTCATGCCGGATTCGCATGGCGTGGTGCAGGAGGCGGGATAGCCTTTGCGGCCTGCAATTTCAACGAGGCACAGGCGGCAGGAGCCGAACGCTTCCAGACTATCGGTGGCGCACAGTTTCGGGATGTTGACGCCGGCTTCGGCTGCGGCGCGCATCACCGAGGTGCCGGCCGGGACCGTGAGCGTGACGCCGTCGATGTCGAGCGTGACGGTGTTTTCCGATACGCGCCCGGGAGTGCCGAAATCGGGTTCATTGAGCTGGTTCATGCTGCACTCCCACCAAAATCTTCCGGAAAATGATTCAGCGCCGACAGCACCGGAAACGGCGTCATGCCGCCCATCGCGCACAGCGAGCCATGCAACATCAAGTCGCACAAATCGCGCACCAGGTGAATCTGCTGCTCGCGATTCTGTCCGCCGATGATCTTGTCCATCGCCTCCACCCCGCGCACTGCACCGATGCGGCAAGGCGTGCATTTGCCGCACGACTCCACCGCGCAGAATTCCATCGCATAGCGCGCCTGCCGAGCCATATCGACGCTGTCGTCGAACACCACGATGCCGCCGTGTCCAAGCGTGCCGCCGATCGCAATGAACGCTTCGTAATCCAGGGGCGTGTCGAATTGCGACTCGGGCAGATATGCACCGAGCGGGCCGCCCACCTGCACGGCGCGCATCGGTCGTCCGCTGGCAGTGCCGCCGCCGAAGTCGACCAGCAATTCGCGCAAGCTGATGCCGAATGCCTTTTCCACCAGACCGCCGCGCTTGATATTGCCGGCCAGTTGCATCGGCAAGGTGCCGCGCGAACGGCCCATGCCGTAGTCCTGATAGAACGCCGCGCCGCGCGCCAGGATGATCGGCACGGTAGCGAGCGAAATCACATTGTTGACCACGGTCGGCTGGCCGAACAGGCCGGCAATCGCCGGCACCGGCGGTTTGGCGCGCACGATGCCGCGCTTGCCTTCCAGGCTTTCCAGCAAGGCGGTTTCTTCGCCGCACACATAGGAGCCGGCGCCGACCCGCACTTCCAGTTCAAACGCGTTGCCGGACCCGAGAATATCCGCGCCCAGATAATGATTCGTTCGCGCGGTCGCAATCGCGTCATTCAAGGTCGCAATCGCATGCGGATATTCGGAACGCACATAGAGGTACCCTTGCGTTGCGCCGACCGCGATGGCGGCGATCGTCATGCCTTCGATCAGCATGAAGGGATCGTCTTCCATCACCATGCGATCGGAGAAGGTGCCAGAATCGCCCTCATCGGCATTGCACACCACATACTTTTGCGCGGCAGTCGCGTCCCGTACAGTTTTCCATTTGATGCCGACCGGGAAAGCTGCGCCGCCGCGCCCGCGCAAACCCGAATCCAGCACTTGCTGCACCACATGTTCCGATGTCATGTGCAACGCGTTTTGCAAGCCCTGGTAGCCGTCATGTGCAAGGTAATCATCGAGCGACAGCGGATCGGTAATGCCGATCCGCGCAAACGTCAAACGCTCCTGCTTTTTCAGGTAGGGAATGTCTGCGGTCAATCCCAACGCCAGCGGGTGCGCGCCGCCCCCGATGAAGTCGGCATCGAACAATGCAGGGATGTCGTCGAGCTCGACCGGCCCGTACGCGATGCGGCCCTGCGCGGTTGCCACTTCCACCATCGGTTCCAGCCAGAACAAGCCGCGCGAACCATTGCGCACGATGTGGATCGCGATGCCGCGTTGTTGCGCTTGTGCTGCGATCGCGGCGGCGACCTCATGCGCGCCGAGCGCAATCGCGGTCGAGTCGCGCGGGACGTAGACGGTGATGCTCATTGCGCACCTCTTTTGGTTTGCAGCAAGCGATCGAATTTGGCTGCGCTGACCCGCGCATGCACATCGTCGTCGATCATCATCGATGGTCCGCACGCGCATTGGCCGAGGCAATACACCGGCTCCAGCGTGAACGCGCCGTCGGACGTCGTCTCATGAAAACCGCAACCGAGTGCTGCGATCGCATGCGCCGCGAGCGCGTCCGCGCCGACCGACTGGCATGCTTCGGCACGGCATAGCTGCACCACATGCTTGCCGGCAGGTTGTTGCCGGAAATGATGATAGTAGGTAATGACACCATGCACTTCCGCGCGCGATAGGTTGAGTTGTTCCGCAATCAGCGGCACCGCATCGGAGGGGATATGACCAATCGCATTCTGGATCGCATGCAGGATCGGCAACAGCGCGCCGGGCATTGTCTTGCGTTCAGCAATAATGGATTGGATTGCGTCGATATCGAAAAGTGCTTGCGTATTCACACCGAGACTCCCGCCGATTGGACCTTGATGCATTGTTTATATACCAATGCCATCGCGGCGAACAGGTGTG
>CAMLDH010000135.1 GCA_946478765.1 uncultured Oxalobacteraceae bacterium
CATGGCGTCCATGAGAAACCCGATGTAGAGACATGCTCTTGGCGACAGTATTACATAAGGCGATTTCATCCGGCAGTTGACAAACCCGCCGCAGCGAAAAAGAAAAGGGCAAGACCGACGTAAATGTGCAATGCATCCTTCGACAGACCAGTGAATGACACGATTGCCAATTTGATGGTTTGTCGGTTGCAATTGCCATGGATGGCGCTGTTCAACTGGTTCGACGCGAATGCGCAGCGATCGTCAGATGTCAAATATGCGCGGTGACCGTGCTTAACCGGATTTCCGGTTGCAGATTGGTATATTTTGACGCGTTGCCAAGCAGTATCTGGCTGACCGCCGTCATTGCCGCCTGTGCCTGTTCCAGCGACTTGAAATAGGCGTGACTTTCCGCGATGATTTCACCCGGCACCGGCGAGCGTGAGCTCAACATGCGATCGCTCTCCAGACGCATCAAGCCATGCGGCAGCAATTGATCGCGCGTCAATTCCATGTGCTGCTTGTTGTAATACTCGCGGTCGAAAGACGCGCCTTCCTGCCAGCGGTAGTATCGCGTGACCCGGATCATTTTTCCTGCCATATTTCCTGCCATATCAAGCGCGTGGGATTGAAAATAACGACTCATTGCGCAAACAGTTTGTTTTGCATTGTTGAACACTGGATTTCCTGATTTGACGCGGCTTACAAAGGGGGAGAAGCCGCATGATTATTTGACCTTGCCGCACCGCGTGACCGGGTCGGCTCCTGCAACGGAAGACCCTGCGCGAATGGGTGTCAATTACACATGAAAACAGTCTTTCAGACCATGCCATATTTATGGTATTTAGCGCCTATTTCGGCTTGCAGTGAGCGCTGGCTATTGCAAATTTGACCAGAGCATTTTTCCTACGCGCTTATTCTGTCGGCCAGCCGGTCGTCGCTGATACAATGATCCGCTTTGCTTCTCCGGTTTTACGCATGTCATCCACCCCGCAGTTTGGCCTCAACGCCCCGCAACGCGAAGCCGTCAAATACATGGAAGGCCCGTGCCTGGTGCTGGCCGGCGCCGGCTCCGGCAAGACGCGCGTGATCACGCAAAAAATCGCGCACCTGATCGAAGACTGCGGTTACGAATCCAGGCACATCGCGGCGCTCACCTTCACCAACAAGGCCGCCACGGAAATGCAGGAACGCATCGCGAAGCTGTTGAAAGAGCCGAAGCAGGCGAAGAATCTGACGGTCAGCACCTTCCATTCGCTGGGCGTCAAAATCCTGCGCCAGGAAGCCAACGAACTGGGCTTGAAAGACCGCTTCTCGATCATGGACAGCGACGATTGTTTTTCGCTGGTGCAGGATCTGGCGCTGACGACCGACAAGCAATTGATCCGCCGCATTCAGACCGCGATGTCGCTGTGGAAGAACGGCCTGGTCGATCCCGACGCTGCGCTGAAAAGTGCGGTCACCGAAGACGAAGCGCAAGCCGCGCGCATCTACCGCAGTTACGTTGCCACTCTGTCCGCCTATCAGGCGGTTGATTTCGACGACCTGATCCGCTTGCCGGTGGAACTGTTCCGCGACAAGGAAGCGGTGCGCGACAAATGGCAGCGCCGGTTGCGCTACCTACTGGTCGACGAGTACCAGGACACCAACACCTGCCAGTACGAGTTGGTGAAACTGCTGGTCACCGGCATCGGCAAGAAGCCGATGTTTACTGCGGTGGGCGACGACGATCAGGCGATCTACGCGTGGCGCGGCGCGACCATCGAAAACCTGAAGCAACTGCAAGTCGATTTCCCCGATCTGCGCGTGATCAAGCTGGAACAGAATTACCGTTCGACCACGCGCATACTGCAAGCGGCCAATACCGTCATTGCCAACAATCCGAAACTGTTCGACAAACAATTATGGTCGGAACACGGCCTGGGTGATCCGATCAAGGTATTGGCGATGCAGGACGACGACCAGGAGGCGGAGCAGGTCGCGATCACCTTGTCCGCGCATCGCTTCGAGCGGCGCGCAAAATTTTCCGATTACGCGATCCTGTATCGCGGCAACCATCAATCGCGCGTGATCGAACAGGCATTGCGCAAGGAGCGCATCCCGTACACGATTTCCGGCGGCCAGAGCTTTTTCGACCGCGCCGAAATCAAGGACATCATCAGCTACCTGCGCCTGGTTGCCAATCAAGACGACGATCCCGCATTCATCCGCGCCGTCACCACGCCTAAGCGCGGTGTCGGCCAATCGACGCTGGAAGCGCTCGGCGCGTTTTCCGGACAATGGCAATGCTCGTTGTTCGAAGCGGTTTTCAAGGGCGGCATCGAAGCGAAACTCGCCGATCGCCAGTTGGCGCCGCTGCGCGGATTCTGCAACTTCATCAACCAGCTCGAAGCGCATGCACACCGGGAAGGACATGCCGCCAGCCTGCTGGACGACATGATGAAAGAGATCCATTACGAAGCGTACCTGTACGACGCTTTTGACGACCGCCAGGCGCAATCCAAATGGCAGAACGTGCTCGACTTCACGAACTGGCTGAAAGAGAAGGGCAGCGGCGGCAAGGAGGGTACCGATCGTGAAAAGAGCCTGCTGGATTTGACGCAGATGGTTGCGTTGATGACCATGCTGGAAGGCAAAGACGAAGAGCCGGATGCGGTGCGCATGTCGACGCTGCATGCATCGAAGGGACTGGAATTCCCGCACGTGTTTCTGGTCGGCGTGGAAGAGGGCATCTTGCCGCATAAGGGCGCCCCCGATGCACCGATCGAAACCCTGGGCGCGCGCATTGAAGAAGAACGGCGCCTGATGTATGTCGGCATCACGCGCGCGCAGCGCAGCCTGCATATCACTTGGTGCAAGAAGAGGAAGCGCGCGCGCGAGAGTGTCAATTGCGATGTATCGCGCTTCATCAAGGAAATGAAGCTGGATGAAGGCGATGCGGTGCCGACCGAAGCGGAAACCATCACGCCGCAGAATCGGCTGGCGAATTTGAAGGCATTATTGCAGAAGCCGAAGGCGACGTAAGCGCAACGCGTAACGTGAGACGCGGCTTGAAGCGCCGCTGTCGGGTTTCCTCCCCGGCCCCACCCGTGAAAAATTGCAGCCGTCAGCTGGCGCACACATCGGCATGAAAAAATCCATCCCAAACGAACTCTGGGATAATCATCTTTTTGAAATCAGGAGAACTCCCTTGAACCTGTCAACCGTGCCGGCCTCACTGTCCAGATGCGCCGGAATGCTCGCCTTGTTTCTGTGTGTATCGATGCATGTCCACGCGCAGGAAGCCAAGGTCGGATTCATCGATACCCAGCGCATCTTGCGCGACTCGGTGCAGGCCAAGGCGGCGCAGGTAAAGCTGGAGCGCGAATTTACCGGCCGCGACAAGGAGTTGCAGGAGATGGCGGCGCGCTTGAAGTCCATGTCCGCGCAATTCGACAAGGATGCGGCGGGATTGCCCGAAGCGGATCGCGTCAGGCGCCAGCGCGAATTGGTTGATCTCAACAACGCAGTGCAACGAAAACAGCGCGAGTTCCGCGAAGACTTGAGCCAGCGCCAGCAGGAAGAGTACAAGCTGGTGCTGGAGCAGGCGCACAAGGTAATGAAGCAGATTGCGGAAACGGAAAAATACGACATCATTTTCGAGAACGCAGTGCAGTACAACGCGCGCATTGACATCACGGAAAAGGTGATCAAGGCGTTGACGGCCATCCATCGATAATTCTGCAGCCGCCATGTCATTGCCAAACGGCTCTTTAACGCTGCGTCACCGCCGGCCATGAACAATATGACCGGCAATTCCCTGCATGGCATTACCCTGGAGCAGATACTGGTGCGGCTTGAGCAGCATTATGGCTGGGCGGAACTCGGAAAGAAGATTGATATCCGATGCTTTACCAGCGAACCGAGCATCAAGTCCAGTTTGAAGTTTCTGCGCAAAACGCCGTGGGCCCGGGAAAAAGTGGAAGACTTATATCGCAGCACGAAGTTCGCCCCATAACGTTGCCGGAATGGGGCTTGAAGCACCGCGTCAGAGTGCGCGGAGGGCGGCGATTTCATCCGCAACTGCGCTGGCTTGTCCAGGATGACGAAAATGCCGCGTTCCTGGTGGCGGCAGCTTCCCGTATACTCCTTTGCTTTACCGAAGCGGCGCCGCATGATCGAAAACAGTGACGGACATGCGCGCGCGCCCCTTTCAACCGTGGAGACATCACAGTGAGCACTGAAAACCGTTTAGTCGAGATTGAAATCAAAGTCTCGCGCCAGGATGACATGCTCGATACCTTGAATCAGACGATCTACCGGCAGCAAAAGAAGATCGATGAACTGGAGGCGCTGTGTTCGGCACTGGCCAGGCGCATCAAGGAGATGGGGAGCGCCGACGCCGGGCGCAACCTGGTCGACGAAAGACCGCCGCATTACTGATGGTACCCGACATGACAAGCGCACCCGAATCCGATAAACAACACGCACTTCTGCGCGCGAAACTGAACCAGGAGACATCGCAGCTGCAGTGGGCCGAATTGCTGCGCCACTTCGCCGCCGGTGCCGTCATCGCAGTGAGCAAGGATCTGGACTTGATCGAAGTGGCGGCGCGCATCTCGAATGACGACAAGGCAAGCGTCGCGCAATGGATGGCAGAGCATCGCGTGGCAAGAGTCTCCGATGCGCAAGCCGCCGCATGGCTGGACGCCGAGGCGGTCTTGTGGGCGGTAGTGGTCAGCCCGTGGATACTGGTGCAGCAGGAAAAACCGTGTAACTGAGGCGTTTTCCAAAGCGCCACAACACGTCGCAGGACGTCCGCCATTTGTGCGGCAGTGCGATATACTTTGCCATCCCTTTATCCGGCGCTTCCCTGCATACAATCGGCATGCCAATACCAAAATCGAGCTCGAAGGCAAACGTAAAACCCGCAGTGCAAGCGAACGGCCGAACTATCTCGTATACAGTCGGCATCGCCTTGTTTTGTATCGTGCTTGGATTCATTCTGATTTGGTCGCGCCTTGGCATTGCGCAAAAAAATCAGCCCACCATCGCGTATGCCAGCATCGGCCCGCTAATCACGCACGGTCGCGGCTATGCAATGGCGGCCACCATGGCGCTCCAAACCAGCGCCGCCGATGCCAAGTGGGCGGCGCAGAACAAGAACGCGCTCAGCGAGGTTTTAAAAGCGACCCTGGCCAAGGCCGATCCGCGTGCCTTGCATGGGGCGAATGGCCTGGTCGCCTTGCAGGAGACGCTGAAGCTGGCCACCAATACGGCGCTCCATACCGAGCAGGTGCAACGCGTTTTGCTGACGGACTTCATCCTGCAAGAAGCTGGCAACTGAAGGTATCGTCCGCCGGACCCATCCTGCCGTCACCATTAAAATCAATAAATCCGCATCCCTCTGCACGCAGCCCAGGCATCACGAACAAAAAAGTGTGTGTCAGCGTTGTACTGTCATCGTCGTTATCCATGCTGCGTTGCAAAACGCGGAATGTCTCCGAATTGTGTATCGCGCAACAAGACCACCGCGCCGCGTTGACGCATTGCGTTTCCAAATCCTTGTTTTTAGATCGAGGGCGGCCGCACATAGTTCTGCTTGTCGTCGCCATTTTCCGGACGAGCGGCGCGCAATCGGATTGCTTGCGCTCATCGTTTTTCCTGTTCAACGAGCCTCTGACTTGGCGCCGCCGGCGTTGACATGGAATTTCCGCATTTTTCATCTAAGCACGCACAAGAACGATTGCGATTTCAAGGACGCGTTCTTGCTTGCGTCGTTGTGACAGAGCTCGTAGCGCGCATCACCATGCGCGCTACTTCCTGTCCGAAGACCGGTAAAATGAACGCCGATTCCAGACTCGCCCGACACCCTTGACGCCTTCCCGAAAAATCATTCATTGCGATTGCGACTGCTTCTATGCGGCCGTCGAGATGCGCGACGATCCGTCATTGCGCGGGCGGCCGCTTGCGGTTGGCGGACGGCCCGATCAGCGCGGCGTGGTCGCGACCTGCAATTACGAAGCGCGCCACTTCGGCGTGCATTCCGCGATGGCGACGTCGCAGGCATTGAAGCGTTGTCCGGACCTCGTCCTATTGCCGCCCGCGATGGAAAAATACCGGGTCGCGTCGCACCAGATTCTCGCGATCTATCGTGATTACACCGACGCGGTCGAACCTCTGTCGCTCGACGAGGCCTATCTCGACGTCACCCACGCGACCGACTTCAAGGGCAGCGGCACGCTGATCGCGCAGGATATCCGTGCGCGCATTGCCGCAACGGTCGGCATCACCGCTTCGGCCGGTGTCGCGCCCAACAAATTCCTGGCCAAAATCGCCAGCGACTGGAACAAACCCGACGGCTTGTTCGCGATCCGGCCGCATGAAATCGACGCATTCGTCGCGGTGCTGCCGGTCGAAAAATTGTTCGGCGTCGGCAAGGTCACCGCCGCTAAACTGAAGCGGCTCGGCGCGCATTACTGTGCCGATCTGCGCAACTGGTCGATGGGCGACTTGCAGCATCATTTCGGCAAATTCGGCGAGCGCCTGTTCGACCTGTGCCGCGGCATCGACAAGCGAGCGGTGTGCTCGACGCGCGAACGCAAATCGATCAGCGTCGAAGAAACCTATGTGATCGACTTGCCAGACATTGTCGCTTGCGCGCAGCAACTGGCGGTGCTGATCGAATCGCTGGCCGGCAGTGTGCGCCGCTTGAAGTCCGAGCGCTACATCACCAAATTATTCGTCAAGATCCGCTTCGATGACTTTCGTAAAACCACGGCCGAATGCGTGAGTGCCGCTATCGATCAGGCGCAGTTTTACAAGTTGCTCGACACCGGATTCCAGCGCGGGCAACGGCCGGTGCGTTTGCTGGGCGTCGGCGTTCGGCTGGACGAGGATGAAGACGGCCTTAACGTCAATCAGCTGGGATTGTTCGGCGGCGATGGCGATCTCTCATCCGGGTTACCTGCCGATGCGGTGGAATAGGAAAATATTCTTTCTTGCGCAAAATATTCTTTTGATATTCGTCGCGAATTCCGTGCTTTCTCTTGTTTGATCGCTGCTAAAGTGCTTTTGTGGGCATTGCAGTGCCCGCAGGTGAAGCATTACCCGAATGTCTCCTTGGATTTCTGGGCGTGGGGCTCACTCCGACGCCACTCCATTTTTATCGCAACGAAAAGAAAATGCGGACTGCCATTGGCGATACCGCATCGGGAGGAACACATGTACAAGATCATGAAACGGCTTTCCGTTCTGGCATGGCTGCTGATGCCGTTGAGCGCGTCCGCCATCGACACGCTGACGAAGATTCGCGACACGCAAACCATTGTCATCGCGTATCGTGAAGGTTCGGCGCCATTTTCCTATCTCGATGAACATCAGCAGCCGGTCGGCTACTCGGTCGAACTGTGCGTGAAGGTGGCCGATGCCGTCAAGCGCGAACTGAAATTGCCGAACGCGAAACTGCAATTCATCCCGGTCGATTCCACCACCCGCTTTTCAGCCATCATCGAAGGCAAGGCCGACATGGAATGCGGCGCCACAACCAACAATGCCGAGCGCCGCACGCGCGTGGCATTCACAGTGCCGCACTTTTTCTCCAGCGTACGCGCGTTGGTGCGCAGCGCGGACGGCATACGCAATTGGCCTGATCTGAAAAACAGGGTCGTGGTTACCACCAAAAGCACTACCACGATCAAGTTGTTGAACGACCGCAGCAATGTGCGCGCACTCAACATCCAGCTGCTGGAGGGCAAGGATGACCTCGATTCCTTCACGATGGTGGAAGCGGGCAAGGCCGACGCGTTTCCGATGGATGATGTGCTGTTGTACAGCCTGCGCTCCACCGCGAAAAATCCTGCGATGTTTGCCATCGTCGGCGATCCTTTGTCGGTGGAACCGTACGCGATCATGTTGCGCAAGGACGACCCCGCATTCAAGAAAATCGTGGATCGCGAAATGGTGCGCATCATCAACGATGGCGAAATCTACCGCATTTACGAGCGCTGGTTCATGCGCCCGATCGGCCCCAAGGGATCGAACCTGAATATGCCGATGGGCTTTTTGTTGCGGGATTCGCTGCGCTTCCCGACCGATAAAGTCGGCGAATGATTTCAGTATCCATTGCGCCGACGGCGACAAAATATTTGTGGTGAAATTGGCCTGTTGAAGCGCTAGGCGCGCGTGTAAAATGACGCCTTTTTTCGGGCGTTCGTCATGTGGTTCAAGAACCTTCAGATTTACCGACTTCCCGCCTCGTGGGCGATGACATCCGAACAACTGGAAGCCTTGCTGGCGCCGCAGGCATTCGTGCAGGGCACCAGCCTGGAGCTGCAAACGCTGGGATGGATATCTCCGCGTGAAAACGGCATGCTGGTGCATACCGTCAACCGCCAGATGCTGCTCTTGCTCGGCGTCGAAAAGAAACTGCTGCCGGCCACCGTGATCAATCAGGTGACGAAGATTCGCGCCGCTGAAATCGAAGAGCAGCAGGGTTTCAAGCCGGGCCGCAAGCAGATGCGCGAACTCAAGGAGCAAGTCGCTGATGAACTGTTGCCGCGCGCTTTCAGTGTTTATCGCAACACCTGGGTCTGGATCGATCCGGTCAACGGCTGGCTGGTGGTCGATGCCGCCAGTCCGGCCAAAGCCGACGAAGTGCTGAAGCTGTTGCTCAAATCGGTCGACAAGCTGCCGCTGGAAAGCCTGCACGTGGCGCAATCACCGGTCGCCGCGATGACTGATTGGTTGGCGGCGGATGAAGCGCCGGGCGGTTTTACCGTGGATCAGGATACCGAGTTGCGCGCAACCGGCGAGAGCAAGGCGACCGTGCGTTACGTGCGCCACACGCTGGAAGCGGACGATGTGCGCCGTCATATCGCGGCCGGCAAGCAATGCACGCGGCTGGCGATGACCTGGGCCGATCGCGTATCGTTTGTGCTGACCGAGTCGCTTACGATCAAGCGCGTTGCACCGCTCGATGTGCTGAAGGAAAACGACGATGCACGGACGCAGAACGACGACGAACGTTTCGATGGCGACATCGCTTTGATGACCGGTGAACTGAGTCGCATGCTGGCCGATCTGGTGCAGGCATTGGGGGGTGAAGTGCCGGCCAAAATGGCGGCGTAGCCAGCGCATACGCAGGTTTTGCAGGGTCGGGACATCCTTGCAGTGCCTGCTCCTGCAGAGGTTGCGTCGGCGCGAATCAATGGGTGGCGGACATAAAAAAAGACGACCCGAAGGCCGTCTTTTTTCTTGATGCTGGCGGAGCGGACGGGGCTCGAACCCGCGACCCCCGGCGT
>CAMLDH010000136.1 GCA_946478765.1 uncultured Oxalobacteraceae bacterium
AGGGGTCGTTGGTTCGAGTCCAATCGTGCCTACCAACGAAAATTGGTAACAATATTTGTAAGAGTGAGAAAGGCATCCCGGTTATGACACCGCGAACTACCACAACAATGGTTTGGGAGCGACGCTAGTCGGAATCTTTTTCGTCATTGCAAATTGAAAAAGCGCGGCTAGTCCGCGTTTTTTTTCGTCCAAAAATTCCTTATGTTGCGGGGCGGAGTTTATAAAGTGCCGCTGTGCGCCGAATTACCCGGTCCTCACTAAATTAAATTGCCACGGAGTGCAAAATGGTTACAGTCCGACTTCCCGATGGTTCGCAACGTCAATTCGACGCACCGGTGACGGTTGCGCAAGTGGCATCCAATATTGGTGTAGGCCTTGCGAAAGCTGCATTGGCCGGCAAGGTCGATGGCAAAATCGTCGATACCTCGTTTCTGATCGAGCATGATGCAGATGTCGCGATTGTGACCGACAAGGACCCGGACGGACTGGAGGTCATTCGCCACTCGACTGCGCACTTGCTGGCTTACGCAGTGAAAGAACTGTTCCCAGATGCGCAAGTGACGATCGGGCCGGTCATCGAAAACGGCTTTTACTACGACTTTTCATACAAACGACCATTTACGCCAGAAGATCTGCAGGCGATCGAAAAGAAGATGGCGGAATTGGCCAAGAAAGACGAGCCGGTCACGCGCAAGGTGCTGCCGCGCGACGAAGCGGTAGCGTATTTCAAGTCGATCGGCGAAGCGTATAAGGCGGAAATCATCGAATCGATTCCGGCCGATCAGGATGTGTCGCTCTATACCGAAGGTAAATTCACCGACCTGTGCCGCGGCCCGCATGTGCCGTCTACCGGCAAGCTCAAGGTATTCAAACTGATGAAGCTGGCCGGCGCCTATTGGCGTGGCGACTCCAAGAACGAGATGCTGCAGCGTGTCTACGGCACGGCCTGGGCCAGAAAAGAAGAGCAGGATGCGTATCTGCATATGCTGGAAGAGGCGGAAAAGCGCGATCACCGCAAGCTCGGCCGTGCGCTCGACTTATTTCACTTCCAGGATGAGGCGCCCGGCCTGATTTTCTGGCATCCGAAAGGCTGGACCGTGTGGCAGCAGGTAGAACAGTACATGCGCCGTGTGTATCAGGAAAACGGCTATCAGGAAGTCAAGGCGCCGCAGATCCTCGACCGGTCACTGTGGGAAAAGACCGGGCACTGGCAGAACTATCGTGAAAACATGTTCGTCACCGAGTCGGAAAATCGCAATTACGCGCTCAAGCCGATGAATTGCCCTGGGCATGTGCAGATTTTCAATTCGAATATGCGCAGCTATCGCGACCTGCCGATGCGTTACGGCGAGTTTGGCCAATGCCATCGTAATGAGCCGTCCGGGGCACTGCACGGTATTATGCGGGTGCGCGGCTTTACGCAGGATGATGGTCATATTTTCTGCACGGAAGAGCAGATACGGGACGAAGTCACCGCTTTCCATACCCAGGCAATGCAGGTGTATGCCAATTTCGGCTTTACCGAGATCGCAATCAAGCTGGCGTTGCGCCCGGACAGCCGCATCGGTTCGGATGAAACGTGGGACAAGGCTGAGGATACTCTACGCTCGGCGTTGCGGGCTTGTGGCGTCACTTGGGAAGAATTGCCCGGGGAGGGCGCGTTCTACGGTCCTAAAATCGAATATCACTTGAAGGATTCACTGGGACGTCCCTGGCAGGTCGGCACCATGCAGGTGGATTTCTCGATGCCGGGGCGCTTGGGCGCTGAATATGTGGCAGACGACAACACACGCAAGATACCGGTCATGCTGCATCGGGCGATCGTCGGTTCGATGGAACGCTTTGTCGGCATTCTGATCGAAAACTATGCTGGTGCATTGCCATTATGGTTGTCACCTTTGCAAATAGCAGTGCTCAATATCTCGGATGCGCAGGCGGAATACGCGCAAAATGTTGCACAAAACCTGAAAAAACAAGGGTTTAGAGTACATCTCGATTTGCGCAATGAGAAAATAACCTATAAAATACGTGAGCATTCTGTACAGAAGCTGCCTTATATCGTCGTAATCGGCGACAAGGAGCGGGATGCAAACACAGTGGCCGTGCGTGCGCGGGGCAATGTTGATCTTGGTGTGATGCCAGTCGATGTACTGGTAGAGCGCCTGAAAAACGAGGTCGACACCAAAGCCTGATCGGGGAAGCCCAGAGCGCTAGAGCACGGCTTAATTATTTGATTTTAAAAGGAAACTGCAATAGCTACGGATAAGTCGCATCGCATTAACGGCGAAATTACTGTGCCTGAAGTGCGTCTGAGTGGGGTCGAGAACGAACCGATCGGTATCGTGAGTCTGGCTGAGGCCTTCCGCATGGCGGAAGAAGCAAACGTGGATTTGGTGGAAATTGCGCCGACTGCGCAGCCTCCGGTTTGTCGCTTGATGGACTACGGCAAGTTCAAGTATCAGGAACAGAAAAAGGCCCACGAAGCCAAGTTGAAGCAGAAGGTCATTCTGGTCAAGGAAGTCAAATTCCGTCCGGGTACCGATGATGGCGATTACAACATCAAGCTGCGCAACCTCATCAAGTTTCTGGACGACGGCGATAAAACCAAGATCACGTTGCGTTTCCGGGGGCGTGAAATGGCGCATCAGGAAATCGGCGTGCGGATGCTGGAGCGTTTGAAAGGTGACTTGGAGCCGTATGGGCAAGTCGAGCAGTTTCCGAAGATGGAAGGTCGCCAGATGATCATGGTGCTGGCGCCCAAGAAGAAAAAATAATTTTCGTGCGATCCATCTAGAGATGGATGGATTGTGCAAAAAAAGCAGTGGACTCGATTTCACTGCTCAACAAGTGAGAGCAGGCATCTAAGCGTAACGTAGTGTTGCCACCTGCAATCATGTTAAAAATGGAGCTGTCCGTAGGACAGATAGTGTCATGCCTAAAATGAAGACAAAGAGCAGCGCCAAAAAGCGTTTTCGCGTGCGTCCAGGTGGAACGGTCAAATGTGGACACGCTTTCAAGCGCCATATCCTGACCAAGAAAACCACAAAAAGTAAGCGCCAGTTGCGTGGTATTACCAATGTCAATGCTGCAGACGTCGTATCAGTCCTGCGCATGATGCCCACCGCTTAACCTCACACTCAATATTTAAGGAGTAACCATGCCTAGAGTAAAACGTGGGGTCACAGCACGGGCCCGTCACAAGAAAGTCCTCGATCAAGCCAAAGGCTATCGTGGTCGTCGCAGTACGGTCTACCGTATTGCCAAGCAAGCAGTCATGCGCGCCGGTCAGTATGCATACCGCGATCGTCGTAACAAGAAGCGCGTATTCCGCGCACTGTGGATCACCCGTATCAACGCGGCATCGCGTGAGCATGGCATGACCTACAGTGTGTTCATGAATGGCCTCAAAAAAGCCTCGATCGAACTGGATCGTAAAGTCCTGGCCGATATGGCTGTGATGGACAAGCCGGCGTTTGCCGCGATTGTCAATCAGGTGAAGGCCAACATCGCTGCTTAAGTAGTCTAGGCATTGCCGCAAGGCGATGCCATAGTATCCCGGCGGGGCAGAGGTCATACACCTGTGCCCCGTTTCATTTTCGGCTTCCACTTATGGAGCGGGAAACACCGCATGAATCCCCTAGAACAACTTGTAATCCAGGCACGGACCGATTTCTCTGCCGCAGAGGACGCTGCTGCGCTGGAAAACGCGAAAGCCAAATATCTTGGCAAAACCGGCCAAATCACCGAGCAGATGAAAGGTCTGGGCAAGCTGGCGCCGGACGAGCGCAAAGCGCAAGGCGCAGTGATCAACGCCGCCAAGGAACAAATCGAAGCCGCGCTTAATGCGCGGCGCGATGCGCTGGCCAATGCGCAGATGCAGGCGCGTCTGAATGCCGAAGCGATCGACGTTACCTTGCCTGGCCGCGGTCGCGGCATGGGGGGTATTCATCCCGTGATGCGTACCTGGCAGCGGGTAGAAGAGATTTTCGGCTCAATCGGTTTTGACGTGGCCGATGGCCCGGAAATTGAAACCGACTGGACCAATTTCACTGCGCTGAACAGCCCGGAAAATCATCCGGCGCGCTCGATGCAGGATACCTTCTATATCGAAGGCAACGATACCCAAGGCAAGCCGCTGCTGCTGCGTACGCACACCAGCCCGATGCAGGTGCGCTATGCGCGTATGCACAAGCCGCCGATCAAGGTCATCGCACCCGGGCGCACCTATCGGGTTGACAGCGATGCGACACACTCGCCAATGTTCCATCAGGTCGAAGGTCTGTGGATTGCGGAAGATATCAGCTTCGCCGATCTGAAGGGCGTGTACCTGAATTTCGTGAAGGCGTTTTTTGAAACAGACGATTTGCAAGTGCGCTTTCGGCCATCGTATTTTCCGTTCACCGAACCGTCGGCCGAGATCGATATCGCCTTCGGCAGCGGACCGCTGAAGGGGCGCTGGCTGGAAGTCTCTGGCGCCGGTCAGGTGCATCCGACGGTGGTGCGCAACATGGGACTCGATCCGGACCAGTTCATCGGATTTGCGTTCGGTTCCGGATTGGAGCGGTTGACGATGCTGCGTTACGGGATCAACGATCTGCGCCTGTTTTACGAAGGCGATCTGCGTTTCCTGAAACAATTCAATTAAAAACTAACTATTCACGTTCCTCCTCCTTCAAGGGGGAAGGTTAGGTGGGCGATGGGGTTGGAAGAAGGCAGTTTTAACCCATTTCCACTCTAACTCTCTCCCTTACGCCGGATGCCCTTGAAAGGGAGCGAACAAATTCAGTAGCTGAAGGTTTTAACTATGCAATTCTCCGAAAACTGGCTCCGTACCATGGTCGATCCGAAGATGACGTCGGACGAACTGGCGCATTTGCTCACGATGTCTGGTCTGGAAGTCGAAGAAGTCGAACCTGTTGCGCCGCCGTTCTCCAACGTGGTCGTGGCGAAGGTGCTGGAAGTCGCCAAGCATCCGAATGCCGATCGTTTGAACGTGTGCCAGGTCGATGCCGGCACTGGCACCTTGTTGAACATCGTGTGCGGTGCGCCGAACGTACGCGCCGGCATGAAAGTCGTGTGTGCGATGGCCGGCGCGATTCTGCCGCCGGGCGACGATGGCAAGCCGTTCGAGATCAAGGTCGGTCAATTGCGCGGCATCGAGTCACAGGGCATGCTGTGTTCCGCGCGCGAGCTGAAGCTGTCGGAAGAGAATGCCGGCCTGATGGACTTGCCGGAAGATGCGCCGATTGGCCAGAATTTCCGTGATTATTATCAACTGAACGATCTGAAATTCACGATCAAGCTGACGCCGAACAAGGCTGACTGCCTGTCGGTGCTGGGTGTGGCACGTGAAGTATCTGCGCTGACCGACACGCCACTGAAGATGCCGACGTATCAGCCGGTTACCGTGACGATTGGCGATACATTGCCGGTCAAGGTTTCGGCGCCGGATTTATGCGGTCGCTTTTCCGGGCGTATTATCCGCGGTTTGAATGCCAGGGCAGCAACGCCGGACTGGATGAAGCAGCGTCTGGAGCGCAGCGGCCAGCGGTCGATTTCCGCCTTGGTGGATATTTCGAACTATGTGATGCTCGAACTGGGGCGCCCATCGCACGTATTCGATCTCGCCAAGATGCATGGCGGCCTGGATATTCGCTGGGGTAAAAAGGGCGAGTCGCTAAAGCTCCTGAATGGCAATACGGTGGAAGTCGATGAATGGATCGGCGTCATTGCGGACGGCAAGGAAATCGAATCTCTGGCGGGCATCATGGGCGGAGACGCCACCGCCGTATCGCTTGACACGCAAGACATTTATCTCGAAGCGGCATTCTGGTGGCCGCAGGCGATTCAGGGCCGCGCACGCCGCTTGAATTTTTCGACCGATGCGGCGCATCGCTTCGAGCGTGGCGTCGACTACGCGACCACGGTCGAGCATATCGAACGGATCACCGCCTTGATCGTGGAGATTTGCGGTCACAAAGGCAAGACAGCTGTCGGACCGATCGACGACCATATCGTTAATCTGCCGCAGCGAACGCCGGTTGCGGTACGCACCGCACGTGCGGTCAAGGTCATTGGTGTGCCATTGACCGACGCACAGGTTGCCGACATTTTTAAACGTCTAGCCCTGCCGTTTACGCAAGAGCCCGGTGTCTTCAAGGTGACGCCGCCGTCGTATCGCTTCGATATCGAAATCGAAGAAGATCTGATCGAGGAAATTGCACGGGTCTACGGTTTCGAGAATATTCCTGCCTTGCCGCCGGTGGCGCCGAACGCGATGCGTATTCCACTTGAAAATACGCGTTCGCTGTTTACGATTCGTCGTCAACTGGCCGATCTCGATTATCAGGAAGTGGTGAACTTCAGCTTTGTTGAAGAATCGTGGGAAGCCGACTTCGCCGCTAACGTCAACCCGATCAAGCTGCTCAATCCGATTGCGAGCCAGATGAGCGTGATGCGCTCATCGCTCATCGCCAGCCTGATTGCCAACGTGCGCTACAACCTGAACCGCAAGGTCAGCCGCATACGCTTGTTCGAGGTGGGCGCGGTCTATTTGCGCAATGCGAATGTGCAGGATGGTCCATTGTCGGTTGCCGGCTATGACCAGCCGAAGCGGGTCGCAGCGCTTGCCTATGGCCCGGTCGCAGAAGAGCAGTGGGGGCAGCCGGCACGCAATGTCGATTACTTCGATATCAAGGCGGATCTGGAAGCGCTGTTTGCGCCGAAAATCCTGCGCTTTGCCCAGCTCGAACATCCGGCACTCCACCCAGGGCGCTCCGCGCAAATCATGCTGGACGGCATGGCGATCGGCTTTATCGGTGAACTGCATCCGCGTTGGCAACAAAAATATGACTTGCCGTTAGCACCAGTCTTATTCGAGGTCAATGCATCGGCTTTGCAGATGCGCGATATTCCCGCTTACCAAGAGATTTCGAAATTCCCGGCAGTGATCCGAGATCTTGCTTTGGTGGTCAAACAGGCAATTTCAGCACAAGATTTGATCGATACTTTTGCTGCGGAAAAGCAATCGAACAATATCTGTCGAAATTTGCAAGCCATTGTTTTATTTGATGAATATCGTGGAAAGGGGCTCGAAAATGACGAGAAAAGTCTTGCTTTCCGCTTTACCTTGCAAGATACTCAAACTACCCTGCAAGACGATGCTGTAGACGCTGCGATGGCCGCGTTCGTTGCGGCAGCCAATAAAAAACATGGCGCAAGATTGCGCTAAAGCAGGCAGGGAATAACGACTATGAATGAAGTGAACTCAGCCGAATTCCAATCCGTTTTGGCCGCAGATCTCAATCGCGCGATGCTTGAAGCGAAGGCCCGTTCGCAAGCCGAGAAAGACTTGCCGACCTTGACCAAGGCGGAATTGGCTGAACTTTTGTTCGAACAAGTAGGCTTGAACAAGCGCGAAGCGAAGGACATGGTCGAGACGTTTTTCGATGAAATCCGCAATGCGCTGGAGCGGGGTGAATCGGTCAAGCTGTCCGGATTCGGCAATTTCCAGTTGCGCGACAAGCCGCAACGGCCGGGCCGTAACCCCAAGACCGGCGAAGAAATCCCGATTACAGCGCGTCGCGTCGTGACTTTCCATGCCAGCCAAAAGCTCAAAGGCATGGTGGAAAGCGCCAGCCGTCAGTCTATAGTGCATGTTGCCTGAGCTACCAATTTCCCGATAAATGAACGATCGTCCCAGCAAGCCTGAACTAATTGTGTTGCCGCCAATTCCGGCCAAGCGCTATTTTACGATTGGCGAAGTCAGCGATTTGTGCGGCGTAAAACCGCATGTGTTGCGCTATTGGGAACAGGAATTTACGCAATTAAAACCGGTCAAGCGCAGGGGAAATCGCCGCTATTATCAGCATCATGAAGTGCTGCTGATTCGCCGTATCCGGGAACTGCTGTATGAGCAAGGCTTTACCATCAGTGGTGCGCGCAACAAGCTCGACAGCAGAATGGCGGATGGCGTGGTGGATGCCGAATTTGTTGCGGACTTGCCTGCGGTTGATTTGAATGTCGCTGGCATTCGCAATGAACTGTCAGCGATCCTCAATCTTTTGAAGCGCTAGCATTGTCCGAATCAATGCCTTTCTGTCGACAGGCATCAAATACCTTGCATAAAAAAGCCGCTTTCAAGCGGCTTTTTTATTTGCCGGCGAGCGCGGTTTCATTAAAAAATCACCGATGTTGAGCCGGCGGTCAATGTGCAGGTTAACGGTGGTAACCAGCCAGCGACACCACAAAGTTGTTGACGCTTTCAAAGTACCCATTGTTCTTGATCTGTTCTTCGGTCAATGCCAGTTGTGCCACCGGCCGCTTGCCGCATAACGTCGCGACATCGTTCAACACTTTGTTCCCGCCGGAGCCGCCCATTGTGCAAAACGTCGCCACTCGTTTGAAATACCCCGTGTTTTGCGTGATGTAACGCCGCATCGGCGAAGAAATATTGCCGGCCCAGACCGGTGTGCCAAGAATGACCAATTCATAATCGGCAGGGCGTTTCGTTGTGTGCTTGATGCTCGGTAGCATCTTCGTGATTGCTTCAAAGCCGGATTTCAGATAACCAAAGAAGCCGGTGCGCGGCCGCGCGTCAAGAATTTCCTCGATGTCGCAGTCGCATGCCAATGCGATTTTTTGTGCGACGGTCTGTGTCGTCCCAGTGAGAGAATAAAACACCACAAGGCAGTTTTTTCGGTTCCTCCCGCTTCCGCCCATGGCGGATTCTTTCAGCATCAGGGTATGCATCGTCAGTTTTCCTTTCGGTGGACAGCTTCTCTTTCTATTATTCTGCACGGGAAAGCAGATCGCTTGATCGGGCTCAAAGTTGACCATGACGAATGCGTCAATCACCGCGCCCATCACTTTACCGACGCTACTCGACGCTACTCGACGCTGATGCGCTGCCGATGAAGCAGGCTGCGATCACATCCAGTTCGAAGCCGGCACCGGCTTTCGGCGCGAGGAGCTTTCTGTAAATGCAAACCGGAACTCGGGACGGGAGCAGCCTTGCTCTTTCTCAATCGCGTTACCAGAACCTTCTGTGTACGATGCCATCGAAAAAATGAGCGCTGCAGAGAGGACGGGGGCGCTGTCTTGCTTGTGTTTCCGAAAAGATGCAATGACCCGCGGCACCGGCAATGCAATCGTTCTTTTGCCGCGTCTGTTTTTCCGACAAAAATGGGGCGGCAACTCGGTGGCCCATGGCACAAATATTCCGCTCGAGCGTTTCGCTCACGC
>CAMLDH010000137.1 GCA_946478765.1 uncultured Oxalobacteraceae bacterium
TGGTGGTGGATACCGCAGAGCTGACGCTGGAACAATCGGTGGACAAGGTGCTGGAAGTGTTGCGCGCGCGCGGCATTTGCGCCTGAACTCATCGTGACTTGCGGTTTTGCTATCTGAATCAAGCGCGGCCGGACTGAATTCGTGCCCATGGCGCACGCTGCACGCCGCGTAAAAATAGGGCGAAGCCGCCCATTGTTGCCATCATTCCCACCAATTTATCTTATCTGCCACACGGCAATAAATTTCTGGCAAACCCCATTGCGTTATGATAACCTCCTCAAAAATGTGATTTGCATCACATTTTTGCGTGTTGGTGCGCTTGCTTGTGCGCGCATTGTTTTATCTCAACACGCTGCCTTTGCCGATGTGTTGTATCGCGGGTTTTGTGCTTCAACTCGCTATTTTCCTTCATGGATTCGCTGTTTTTTTGCACTTTGGTGTGCGCCAGAATTGTAGATGAAACCCATATTCCAAATTCCACAAAATGAAATTGCGCAAACGCTCCTGACATTCAAGAGCGCATTCCGTACTGTCGGCATCTTCAGCGCAATTATCAATATGCTCATGCTGGTGCCGTCACTTTATATGTTGCAGGTGTATGACCGGGTGCTGCCTAGCCGCAACGACATCACGCTGTTGATGCTGACCTTGATGATGCTTGGCGCGTATCTGCTGATGAGTGCGCTTGAATTCGTGCGCAGCTTCGTGCTGGTGCGCGTCGGTGCGCGCCTGGATATGCAGTTGAATAAGCGGGTGTATACCGCGGCGTTCGAGCAGAGCCTGAAAAAAGGCGGCGGCAATGCCGGCCAGGCGCTGCAAGACTTGACCAATATTCGCCAGTTCCTGACTGGAAATGCGCTGTTCGCTTTTTTCGATGCACCGTGGTTTCCGGTTTATCTGGTCGTGATCTTTTTGTTCGAACCGTCGTTGGGCGTGTTCGCGTTGGTCGGAACCGCGGTATTGGTGGCGCTGGCTTTCATTAATGAAAAAGTGTCGAAGAAACCGCTGGCGGAGGCGAATACGATGGCGATCGTGTCGACAACGCTGGCGACCAATAACTTGCGCAATGCAGAGGTGATCGAGTCGATGGGCATGTTGCCCAACCTGTTGCATCGCTGGTTCAAATTGCATGGACGCTTTTTGCAGTTGCAGGCAGAAGCAAGCGAGAAGGCGGGCATTGTCAGCGCTGTCACGAAATTTGTGCAGGTGTCGTTGCAGTCGCTAGTGCTGGGTTTCGGCGCATTGCTGGCGGTGGAGGGCAAGATTACGCCGGGCATGATGATCGCTGCGTCCATCTTGATGGGTCGAGCGCTGAGCCCGGTGCAAATGGTGATCGGCGTCTGGAAGCAATGGAGCAGCACCCGCAGCGCCTATGAGCGTTTGACGAGTTTGCTGAACGCCAATCCGCCGCGCCAAGCTGGCATGAGCCTGCCGAAGCCGCAAGGAATGATGTCGATCGAGGCTGTGACTGCTGCGCCTCCGGGGTCGCCAGTGGCGGTTCTCAAAGGATTGAGTTTTGCGATTCAGCCGGGCGATGCGGTGGGCGTGATCGGGCCGAGCGGTTCCGGCAAGTCGACATTGGCGCGCTTATTGGTCGGCGTGTGGCCGGCAGCGGTAGGTAAGGTGCGTCTGGATGGCGCGGATATTTTTCAGTGGAACAAGGATGAGCTGGGGCCGCATATCGGTTATCTGCCGCAGGACATTGAATTGTTTGGCGGTACCGTCAGCGAAAATATTGCCCGTTTCGGCGATGTCGATTCCGCGCAGGTGATCGAGGCCGCCAAGCGCGCCGGCGTGCATGACATGATTCTGCATTTCCCGAAGGGTTACGACACGATGTTAGGCGATGGCGGCGCCGGTCTGTCGGGCGGACAGAAACAGCGGATTGGCCTGGCGCGTGCGATGTACGGCGATCCTTCGCTGATCGTGCTGGATGAGCCCAATTCCAATCTGGATGATGTGGGCGAGCAGGCGCTGGTGCTGGCTATTCAGGATTTGCGCCAGCGCGGCAAGACGATTGTGCTGATTACGCATCGCACCAGTGTCATTGGCATCACCAACAAGCTGTTGCTGTTGCGCGATGGCGCGGCGCAGATGTTCGGGCCGACCAATGATGTACTGGCCGCTTTGCAGCAAGCCAATCAGCAACAGGTTCAACAAGCGCAGCAAGCGCAACTGACACAACAACAGGCCCAGGCACAACAACAGGCGCAGGCAGAAGAACAGGCACGCATCGCGAATGCAAACGCTCAAGTTGCGGTCACCGAACAGGAATGATGATGAGGAAGCTTTTTTCAAGCAAGGCGGCAGTGATGGATGTGGTCGCGCACGAGGTCGAGCTGCGTGAAGTCAATACCGATGCCACCGCGCATACCCGGTTGGGTTGGTGGATTGTACTGGCGGGCGTCGGCGGGTTCTTGCTGTGGGCGACGTTCGCCCCCTTGGACAAGGGTGTGCCGGTCAGCGGCACTGTCACCGTCGCAACCAATCGCAAGGCGATTCAGCATCAGAGCGGCGGCACGGTGGAAGATATCCTGGTCAAGGAAGGCGACGTCGTGAAGGCAGGGCAGGTGCTGGTGCGCATGAACGATGTGCAGGCCAAGGCCAATGCGGAAATGAGCCGCGTGCAGTACTTCACTGCACGCGCTGCGGAGGCGCGTCTGACGGCGGAGCGGGATGGCAAAAAGATGGTTGCCTTTCCACCCGACCTGGAGAGCGCTAAAAACGATCCGCGTGTTGCGGCCAACATCAGCTTGCAGAGTCAGCTGTTTTCTTCGCGCCAGTCATCCATCCAGAATGAACTGGCTGCCGTTGAAGAAAATATCGCGGGATTGAAAGCGCAACTGCACGGTCTTCAAGAGTCGCTGATCAACCAAAAGGCACAGCAGAAAATTCTGAAGGACCAGCTGGACGACCTGCGCGACTTGACCAAGGAAGGTTATATCGCACGCAACCGCATGCTGGATCTGGAGCGTACCTATGCGCAGGTGAATGGCGCCGTTGCGGAAAATATCGGCAATATCGGACGGACCCAACGCCAGATCTCTGAATTGAGCTTGCGCCGCATTCAGCGTCAGCAGGATTACCAGAAAGAAGTGCGCACCCAATTATCGGATGTGCAGAAAGAGGCCGAGGCGCTGGAGAATCGGCTGAAGAGTCAGGACTTTGATTTGGCGAATGTGATGATAAAGGCGCCGGTCGACGGTACGGTCGTCGCGATGAATGTCTTCACGCGCGGCGGCGTCATCAGCCCTGGTTTCCGGCTGATGGATATTGTGCCGAGCGACGATCCATTGATTGTCGAAGGCCAGGTGCCGGTGAACCTGATCGATAAGGTGCATAAGGACTTGAAAGTTGAGCTGATTTTTTCTGCGTTTAATCAGAATCAAACGCCGCATATTCCGGGGGTTGTGACCCAGGTGTCGGCCGATCGCCTGCAGGATCCCAAAAATGGCATGCCTTATTATGAGTTGCGCGCAAAGGTGGCGCCCGAGGGCATGAAGATGGTCTCCAAGCTGCAGATTCGTCCCGGCATGCCGGTGGAAGTATTCATCAAGACCGGCGAGCGCAGCATGATGAGCTATCTGCTCAAGCCCGTGTTTGACCGTGCGAAGACATCGCTGACAGAGGAGTGATCGTGAGCCATGTTTCGAAAAGGCGCTTGCTCGCCTGTACGCTGACGGCGTCGCTGTTGTTGCAGGCCAGTCAGGCATCCGCGCTGGGTTTGCTGCAGGCGTACGAGGCGGCGTTGCAAAACGATCCGACCTACCGCGCGGCAGTGCATGAGAGCGACGCGGGGCAGGAATATAAAGCGCTGGGCCTTTCCAACTTGTTGCCTCAAGTATCGATCAATTATTCGGCCAGCAAGAATCGCACAGATGTCACCGCGCCGAATTTTCTTGGAAAGGAAAGTACGACGCATCCGCAATACAACAGCTCGTCCGGCGTAGTGCAGTTGCGCCAGCCGATTTTTAATCTGGACGGCATTGCGCGCTATTACCAAGGCGTCGCTCAGACGAGTTACAGCGAGGCGGTCTTTTCCGGGCGCGCGCAGGAACTGGTGGTGCGGGTGGTCAGCGCGTATGCCGATGCGCAATATGCAGAAGATCAGCTGGCGCTCGTCATCGCGCAGCGGGATGCTTATGCCGAACAGAAGCGCGTCAACGAACGCATGTTTCAAAAAGGCGAAGGCACCAGGACCGACATGCTGGAAACGCAGGCCAAGTATGATGTGGCCGAAGCGCAAGTGATCGAAGCACAGGATAATCTCGCCACCGCGCGCAATACACTGGCGGCGATCGTCGGTGCTGATATAACGCATCTGGATCCGATGTCGGACGACTTCCGCTTAAAGCCGATGCAACCGGCGGCATTCGACGATTGGAAGGCGCTTGCGCTTGAGCACAACGCAGAAATTGCGGCGCAACGCTATGGGGTAGACGCTGCCCGGCAGGAAATCAACAAGAGCCGTGCGGGCCACGCGCCGCGTCTGGATTTGATCGCGAGCTATAGCAAGAACAAATCGGAAACGATCAATACCTTTAATCAGGATTCGACGGTACGCAGCATCGGTGCGCAACTCAGTATTCCGATCTATTCCGGCGGCTATGTGAATGCAGCGTCGCGGCAGGCGGTGGCGAATCACGAAAAAGCGAAATCGGATCTGGACGCGAAGACGAATCAGACGCTGGTCGAGCTGCGCAAGCAATACAGTTTGGTATTGAGTAGCGCGACCAAGATCGACGCGCTGGTGAAATCGGTCAATTCGGCAAGCGCACTGGTGGAGGCGACGCGGCAAAGCATCAAGGGTGGCGTTCGCATCAATCTCGATTTGCTGAATGCGCAACAGCAGTTATTTGCTGCCCGGCGTGACTTGGCGCAGGCGCGGTACGGTTATTTGCTGAGCTATTTGAAGTTGCGGAATGCGGCGGGTACCTTGGGCGCGGATGATTTGCGCAGTGTGGCGGGGTATTTTGTTGCGGGGCGGTGATTGTTAGGTGAATGATGGGTTTCGCTGCGCTCTACCCATCCTACCCGGAATCAGTCTCCGATAAATCGTAGGATGGGTAGAGCGCAGCGAAACCCATCATCTGCTTTCGCCAAATCCAACTCCCGTATCCTGCGGCACTCCCGCCCAATCCAACGGCAAAATACCGTCTTTCACATACCGATGAAATGACGAATGCGGCCAGTCCGCCACTTTCGCAGCCAATCCGTGTTTTACCGGATTGATGTGGATGTAATTGACATGCCGTTCAAAGTCCATTTCATCCCGTATCGTATGCTCCCAATAACGCCGCTGCCAGATGCCGCGCTCGGCTTTGTTCGAGCGGCTGGTACTGATGCTTTCAATTTTCGGAAGATGTCGGGAAAAATGACTTTTGATGAGGCGCCAGCGTGTGGCGTAATCGGCGTCGCTGTCAGGCAATGTCCAGATGGTGTGCAAATGTTCCGGCAAAATGACTATTGCTTGCATGTCAAACGGGTGCCGCAGCCGGGTGTCGCGAAACGCTTCACGTAGAAGCGCGATATTGTCTGTTAATAACTTGCTTTGCCGATTTGCCAGATTCACCGTGAAAAAATACGTGGCGCCGCGGATGAAATTTCTGCGGTAATCGGTCATGGTTGTTTTTATGGTTGTGCGGTCTTGGCGGATTTTTTTGATGCGCTTGATGGGTTTCGCTGCACTCTACCCATCCTACCAAATCATTAGAGACCGTAGTTTCAAGTAGGATGGGTAGAGTGCAGCGAAACCCATCAACGCTCCGATGGTTCCATTTCCCGCATTGCCTTCTTGCAGTGCGGACAAGATTTCCCCGGTATATAAAACGGCGACAATTGCTCGCGCGGCGTGACCACCGCGCGGCAGGCGAAACACTGTTCGGTCGCGGTTTCTTCCAGTTGCGGATTGACCGCCGTACGGTAATCGAACACGAAGCAATCGCCGTGGTAATGCGCGCCGCCGACGTCCTCGAAATATTTCAAAATCCCGCCTTCGAGCTGGTACACGCTGTCGAAGCCGACATTGTGCATGTGGATCGCGGCTTTTTCGCAGCGGATGCCGCCGGTGCAGAAGGTGACGATGGTTTTGCCGTCAAGTTCTTCCTTGTGTTGCGCGACCACATCCGGAAATTCACTGAATTTTTCAATGCGGTAATCGATGGTGCGCTCGAATGTGCCGACATCGACTTCGAATGCATTGCGGGTGTCCATCATCACCACCGGCTTGCCGTTGTCGTCATGCCCCTGGTCGAGCCAGCGCTTCAATGTCTTGGCTTCGACTGCCGGCGCGCGGCCTTTTTCAGGCTGGATCAGCGGCATCTTCATCGTGATGATTTCGGGTTTCAGCTTCACCAGCATTTTGGTGAATGGCTGCTTTTCCGAATAGCTTTCTTTTACTTCCAGATCGGCGAAGCGCGGGTCTGCGCGCAGCCACGCCAGGAAGCGGTCGATGGGCTCGCGCAGGCCGGCCAGGAACAGGTTGATGCCTTCCGGACTGAGCAGGATGGTGCCTTTCAAGCCGAGCTCTTCGCACAAGGCGCGAAACTGCGGGCGCTTCTCGGCGGTGTCGTCGAAGCTGATGAATTTATAGGCGGCGATGTTGACGTAGGAGGGGGTGGACTGCATGGCGTGGATTTCATTAACTCATTGATTTGCCAGCATTATAAACCCGGTGGCGAGTAGGGCGGTGTTTGTAGGGTGGTGTAGAGCGCAGCGAAACCCATCATCAGACCGTGGCGTACCCGATTGCTGCAAATGGCAAGCAATGTAATAAAATTTCCGCCGTCTAATTCCGTCTGTCATTGCCCAACGGAAGGGGCTAGGCAGGTAAAATGGCGCGATGACTTCTCCGCAATTTATCCACCTCCGCCTGCACTCCGAATATTCCATTGTCGATGGCCTTTTGCGCGTCGATGATGTGATCAAGGCTGCAGCCAAAGATGCGCAGCCGGCGCTGGCCATCACCGATCTGGCGAACCTGTTCGGCATGGTCAAATTCTACAAGGCGGCGCGCGGCAAGGGCGTCAAACCCATCGCCGGCTGCGACGTCTGGATCACCAATGACGATGATCGCGACAAGCCGTCGCGCTTGTTGTTGCTGGTCAAAAACCGTGCCGGTTATTTGCAGTTGTGCGAATTGCTGTCGAAGGCATGGTTGACCAATCTGCATCGCGGCCGCGCCGAGATTCGTGCCGAGTGGCTGTAGGAATTGCAAGGTTCCGGTCAGCCGGCAGGATTGATTGCGTTGTCCGGCGCCCATTTTGGCGACGCCGGGATGGCGATCGACAATGGCAATCCGGCATTGGCGGAACGCTGTGCAACGCGTTGGGCAAAAATTTTCCCGCATCATTTTTATATCGAAGTGCAGCGCGCCGGTCAGCCCAACATGGAAAATCATGTGCGGCAGGCAGTGGCGCTCGCGGCGAAATTGCAGTTGCCGGTGGTGGCGACCCATCCGATGCAGTTTTTGACGCAGGAAGAATTTACCGCGCACGAGGCGCGCACCTGTATTGCCGAAGGCGAAATTCTCGCCAATGCGCGCCGCGTCAAACGCTTTAACGATCAGCAATGTTTCAAGACGCAGGCCGAGATGGCGGCGTTGTTTGCCGACATGCCGGCCGCAATGCAGAACACGATCGAGATTGCGAAGCGCTGCAATTTGCAGCTGGAACTCGGCAAACCGAAGCTGCCGAATTTCCCGACGCCGGACGGCGTGACAATCGATGAATTTCTGGTGATGCAATCCAAGGAAGGTTTGGAGCTGCGCCTGCAGCAACTGTATCCGAATGAAGCGGTGCGCGAAAAGGAGCGGCCGCGTTATGAAGCGCGCCTGAAGTTCGAGACCGATACCATCATCAAGATGGGTTTCCCCGGCTACTTCCTGATCGTGGCGGATTTTATCCAGTGGGCGAAAAACAATGGCGTGCCGGTCGGACCGGGCCGCGGATCGGGCGCCGGTTCGCTGGTCGCGTATTCGCTGTCGATTACCGATCTCGATCCGCTCGAATACAACCTGCTGTTCGAGCGCTTCCTGAATCCGGAACGGGTATCGATGCCCGACTTCGATATCGACTTTTGCCAGGAAGGCCGCGACCGCGTGATCCAGTATGTGAAGGATCGCTACGGCAAGGATGCGGTGTCGCAGATCGCGACCTTCGGCACGATGGCGGCCAAGGGCGCGGTGCGCGACGTCGGGCGCGTGCTCGATTTCGGCTATAACTTTTGCGACGGCATTTCGAAGCTGATCCCCTTCAAGCCGGGCAAGCTGGTGACGATTGCGGATGCGATCAATGAAGAACCCTTGCTCAAGGAGCGGCTGGAAAACGAGGAAGAGGTCAAGCAGTTGCTGGCGCTGGCGCAGCAGGTCGAAGGCATCGCGCGCAACATCGGCATGCATGCCGGCGGCGTGTTGATCGCGCCGGGCAAGCTGACCGATTTTTGTCCGCTGTACACGCAGGGCGGCGATGCCGGCGTGGTGTCGCAGTACGACAAGGACGACGTGGAGGCGGTCGGCCTGGTCAAGTTCGACTTTTTGGGCTTGACCACGCTGACGATTCTCGATCGCGCGGTGCGTTACATCAAGCAGCTCGATCCGGCGATGGCCGATTTCGATCTGGCGAAATTGCCGCTGAACGACAGGCCGTCGTACGAGTTGCTGACCAAGGCGAAAACCGTCGCCGTGTTCCAGCTGGAAAGCCGCGGCATGCAAGGCATGCTGAAGGATGCGCGGCCCGATCGTTTCGAGGACATCATTGCGCTGGTGGCGTTGTATCGTCCGGGCCCGATGGACCTGATCCCGGATTTCTGCAAGCGCAAGCACGGCGAGCGCTTCGAATATCCCGATCCGCGCACCGAGGGCATTCTGTCCGAGACCTACGGCATCATGGTGTATCAGGAGCAGGTGATGCAGATGGCGCAGGTCGTCGGCGGCTACTCGCTCGGCGGCGCGGACTTGCTGCGGCGCGCGATGGGCAAGAAGAAGGCGGAAGAGATGGCGGAGCATCGCCAGATTTTCCGCGACGGCGCGGCCAAGGATGGCTTGAGCCAGGAGAAGGCCGACGAGATTTTCGACTTGATGGAAAAGTTCGCGGGCTACGGCTTCAACAAGTCGCACGCCGCCGCGTATGCGTTGCTGTCGTATCACACCGCGTATCTGAAAGCGCATCATCCGGCCGCGTTCATGGCGGCCAACTTGTCGCTGGCGATGGACGACACCGACAAGATCAAGATCCTGGT
>CAMLDH010000138.1 GCA_946478765.1 uncultured Oxalobacteraceae bacterium
TCGAAACTGCGAAACCCGCTCAGCACGGCGAGCGCAAACCCGCGTTCCGCCGCCACTCTCGCCACGCAGCCCATCGCCATGTTGCTCTTGCTCGAATGCGTGTCCCACACGCCGTCCAGCACTTTGGCCAGCTTGCCCGGATGGCCGGCCAGCCACAGCACATCGAGTCGGCGTTGCTCCTCAATCAGCGCCTTCTGCGTGAAGTCGAGCGCATCGCCCAAGAAATTGGCGATCTGCACCGTGCGCTTTTCGGGCAGCTGCAACACATCCTTCGCGTAATCACGGCCGATCTTGCCCGGCAGGTAAGCCACACTCTGCGCACCGCCACCGAGCGCGACGCGCACATAGACTTCGATCGACGCAATCCAGGATGCCATCGACATCGGCTCGACGATGCCCGACGTGCCGAGGATCGAAATGCCGCCGAGAATGCCGAGCCGGGGGTTAAACGTTTTCCGCGCGATCACTTCACCATTTTCGCAGCCGATCGTCAGATCAAAGCCGGCTTTCCGTTCCTCCGGTAATCCTTCCGCCAGCACTTCGGCAACCGCCTGCCGCATCATCTGCCGCGGCACCGGGTTAATCGCCGGCTCACCCACCGCTACCCGCAAACCGGGCTGGGTCGCGGTACCGACACCGCGGCCGGCGAAGAAGCGAATCTGCCCCGTGTCGTTGCGCCGCACCTCGGCGAAAATGGTCGCGCCATGGGTGCTGTCCGGATCGTCGCCGCCATCCTTCTGCACTTCTGCACGCACAGTGTGTGGATCGAGCCAACACGAACTCTGAATCGGCACCACCAGATAATGCGCGCCGTCCGGCAGTGTTACCTCTACATGCTCACATCGCTCCCCGCGCAATAGCAAGTAAAGCGCTGCCTTGACCGCCGCCGTGGCGCAACTGCCCGTCGTGCGCCCGCGCCGCAAACCGTTTCCTGCCGGCACGAGCAAATCGAATTCTGCCCGTTCAAGTTCGGCCATACCATGCAAGCTGCACAGTTATCTGATTAACCGCATCGATCATCAGTGCATTGACCACGCTCGCCGCCCACGGTGAACCACCGCGCGTACCGCTATTGGTAATGCGCGGCACTTGCAGGCAACGGCGCAACTCATCCTTGCTTTCACGGGTGCCGACGAAGCCGACCGGCAGGCCGATCACCAGTTGCGGCCGCCAGCCGTGCTCGCGGATCAGGCGTGTCGCCTCAACGATCGCCGTCGGCGCATCGCCAATCGCGAGCACGACGTCGTTGCCGAATTTTTCCCAGGCGCGCCGGATGCCGGCTGCAGAGCGCGTGATGCCCTGCGTCTGTGCCATCAAGTGCGTCTCGCGGTCGTGCACTCCACACCAGGTTTCAATCTCGAGTTGTTCAAGCAGCGCACGCTTCAAACCGGTTTGCACCATGGTGACGTCGGCCACCACGCGCTTGCAGCGCAATAGTGCGCGGATGCCGGTTTCGACTGCTCCCGACGAAAAGTAAATATCGTCAACCGCGTCGAAGTCGCCGCTGGTATGCACCAGCCGTTGCAGCACCGTCAAATGCGCAGCAGGGAAGCTCGACCAGTCACGTCCGGCTGCAATGATGCGGAAGCTCTCGGCTTCGATCGGATGCGGCTCGTAGGATGTAAATTCTGGTTTGACTTCAGGCGGTTGCAACGTGCCGGCACTTTCTTTCTCCAGCAAGCCTCGCACGCGCAGATGATGGGCCCGCTGCGGTTCACCCACTTGCTCCTCGAAGCCGACGATCTGCACCCGGTATTTACATAGCGAGCAGTTCATCGCAGCGCGCCCGGCCACCGCTTCGCGCGCGCGCTCGATCATTACGTCGGCCACGTGCGGATGCACGCCGAGATAACCGGCCTTGAGCACTTCCAGCGCCGGCTCACGCTCCTGCAATGCGTCGGCCGCCGCATAAATGCGCTTGACCAGCACGCCGTCGAATAAAAAGAACGGCAACACGATGAGCCGCCCGAATCCCAGCCGCGCCGCAGCACGCAAGCCATCGGCGACCAAGGGCGTGGCGCTGCCCGAATAACAGACGTACGCCCCGCCGAAACCCATACCCTCTTCCAGCATGCGCGCCAGCTTGGCAACGTCGCCATTGGCATCCGGATCGGTGGTGCCGCGACCGACCAGCACCAGGCAAGTGTCAGCGCGCCGCACCGTGTTCGGGGATGCCGACTCGGCGGCGACGATGCGCTCCTGCGCAAGCTGCAACAGCAGCGGATGCAAGTTGAGCGGCGCGCCAAAATGAAAATCGATGGCGGGATGCTCGCGCGCCAGCGCCAGCAACTCGCTCGGCATGTCGTTCTTGGCGTGACGCGCTGCCAGCAGCACGCCCGGCACCACGGCCACTTGCTGTGCACCGGCGGCGAGATTCGCTGCTACCGCTTGCTCGATGGTCGGGCTGGCGAACTCCAGGTAGCCGTGGCTGACCACATGCTGCGGGGCGCGCGCCCGGACCAGCTCGACTATCGCCTCGAATTCGCGAACAGCGTCGGGATCGCGGCTGCCGTGACCGGCAATCACGATGCCGAACTGGTCGCCCTGATCGGCCTGCGTCATTTGCCCTCCGGCGGCTCGATCTGACTGTCCATTGGCTTGCGCGTACGGATCAGCATGATGCTCATGTCGGTAAACTCGCGATCGACGCATTCGGCAAGCGTTCCGTGCCATTCTGCTTCGCCGCGCGTCAGGTTCTCCCATACCTCGGTCGGATGCTCGGGCGACACGCCATTCTCCAGCAGGTAAGCGGCGATGTGGCGCGGCATGAAGGAGCGTGCCGCATCCCACGGACAAGGGATCACGATCGCGTTGCGCTCATCTTGCAGCACGTGCACCAGATGACGCTTGAAAGGATCGAGATCACCGCGACGGTGAAAAGTGATGAAGGTGGTTTCGTCGAAACATACTTTGGCACGCGACGCGAGAATTTGCGCTGAAGATATTCCCGGCAGCGTTTCTACCGCGTGACCACATGCGCGCTCGACCCGCTCCAGATATTGAAAGCCGCTGAAGTGAATGTCACCCATGAATACCACGACGCAACGCTTGCCGGCATGGTGCGCCAACGCCACCTGCGCTAGTTTTTCAACCTGATCGCGATAGCCCATCATCACCACTTCTGCTGCTGGCGGAATCAGGCTGCGCACCACATTCACTACCGCATCGAATCCGGCTACCACGTCGGCCTCGCGGATCAATTCCGCCCCGCGCTGCGTCAAGTAACCAACGTCGCCCGGCCCTGCACCGATACAGATGATCATTACTACTCCTTAAAATTTCATGCGGCCACGTATCGTGAGCGCCAAGTTCTCTGCCGACAACTGCTCCAGCGTCAGGCATTCGGCACCTAGCGCTTGCGCCAGTTGACCAGCCCGCCCCAGACGCAGGTAACCGCTTTCGGTATCGAGCACCAATGCCGGCACACCACGTCCGGCAAGCAATTCCGCCAGCGCCAGCGTCTCGCGCCATGGGTCGCCGCCATCGCTTAATGCAACGTTTGCCCTGCCGTCGCTCAGCAATACCAGCAGCGGCGGTGCGCTGCTGGCACCCGCCTGCTCCAGGGTTTGCAACGCCAACTGCAGTGCATGCGGCAATGGCGTGCGGCCACCGGTAGGCAGTTCGCGCAATCCCTGCTCGGCGCAATCGACGCTGCGGGTGGGTGCCAGCAGCAGCGCTGCGGTTTCGCCGCGAAAGGAGATGACGGCCACTTCGTCGCGCCGCTGGTAGGCATCGGTCAGCAGCGCCAGTACCGCGCCCTTGACCGCTTCCATGCGCCGCTGCGCCGCCATGGAGCCAGAGGCATCCACCACGAACAAAATGAGGTTGGCGCTCTTGCCGACGCGAATCTGCTGGTGCAGATCGCTTTTAGTTACCTGGAACTCCTTCGGATCACGCAGCGCTGCGCTGCGCAGCGTCGCACCGACCGCAAGGCTGCTCGGATTGTCATGCGGGACCGCGCGCACCACGCGGCCACGCGGCGCATCCAGTGCCTCGCTGCGCCGGCCCGCAGTGCTGCGAGCCGAGGCGGTGTCGACCGCGAGACGGCGCGCGGTGCCGGTGGATGCGGCAGCGAACACCTGCTGCTGATTCTCCTGTCCAGCGTCGCCCTCCGCATTCTCTGCGCCTTCGTCCTGGCCTTCATCCTGTAATGCAGCATTGGATGCATCGTTCGATTCCGGCGGCTGAGCGGCTTGCTGCATCAATTCGTCGAGACGCTCGCGATCCAGCCCCGGCTGTTCGAACGGTTTGCGGCGGCGGCGATGCGGCAGCACCAATTCTGCCGCACAACGCACGTCTTCCGGTGTCACCCGCATCCGCCCCTCAAGTGCCGCCAATGCGCGCGCTGCCTTGTGCATCACGATGTCGGCACGCAGGCTGGCAACGTCGAATTCGCAGCACAGATGACTGATCAGGTCGAGCAACGCATCGTCCAGCACCACCTCCGGCAACAAGCGCTGCGCGGTGGCAAGCTGATGGCGTAGCGCATCCTGCTGCTGATCCCAGGCGGTGGCGTAACCGGCAGGATCGGCCTCGAACGCGATACGGCGGCGCACCACCTCGGCGCGCAATGCTTTTTCACGCGGTGCCGTCACTTCGACCATCAAGCCAAAGCGGTCGAGCAGTTGCGGGCGCAGGTCGCCCTCTTCCAGATTCATCGTGCCGATCAGCGTGAAGCGTGCCGGATGCGTGATCGACAAACCTTCGCGCTGCACAGAGTTAATGCCCATCGCTGCCACGTCCAGCAGGACATCCACCAAGTGGTCGGGCAGCAGGTTCACTTCATCGATGTAGAGAATGCCGCGGTGCGCTGCCGCCAGCAAGCCGGGTTGAAAGGCGCGCTTGGCGCCCTGCAGCGCGCGCTCCAGATCGAGGGTACCGAGCACCCGGTCTTCGGTGGCGCCGAGCGGCAGCGTGACGAAAGGCACCGTAGCAGCCTGCGCCGTCGCACTCGCGTCGCTACAGATCTCGCAATGTCCACAGGGCATGCCGGGCGAACAGTTGAATGCACAGCCGACGATACGTTCAATCAGCGGCAGGATGTCTGTCAACGCCCGCGCCGCCGTACTTTTGGCCGTCCCCTTGTCGCCCCGGATCAGCACGCCACCCAGCGTCGGATCGACCGCGCACAGCAGCAGCGCGGATTTCAACTGCGGCTGTCCGACGATGGCGGAAAATGGAAAATTCATAGTCGTCAATCTTGTGGGAAAGCGTTAAGCGCAGGTGAAGCAGGGGTTTCGGATCGCACGCGATCCGCCTGCGTAACGGTATCCGCTTGCAAGCGGATATGCGCGCTGCAAGCGGTACTCTGTCCCCCACTGGGCAGAGATGCGCTGCGCGGTGTCTCGCCGCGCGCCTCCAGCAAGGTTTCACTGCGTAGATACAGGGCGCGCAGCGCCTCCAGCGTCTGCGGTTGCGGCTCGGCCCACATGCCGCGGCTGGCCGCTTCCAGCAAGCGTTCGGCGATCGCGTTCTGCGCCCACGGATTGGCTTCCTGCAGAAAGCGCTGCATCTCGGGATCGAACGCATAGGTACTTGCCACTTGCTCGTACATCCAGTCGTCCATCACCTGGGCGGTGGCGTCGTAACCGAACAGGTAATCAACCGTCGCAGTCAATTCCAGTCCGCCCTTGTAACCATGACGCTGAATGCTCGTGAGCCACTTGGGATTGACGACGCGCGAGCGGAATACCCGCAAGGTCTCCTCCTTGAGATCGCGCACCTGCGCCCGCGCCGGATCATGGCTGTCGCCGAAATAGTGACGGGGCTGCTGCCCGGTCAGGGCACGGATGGTGGCGATCATGCCGCCGTGGAATTGCAGGTAATCATCGCTGTCGAAAATGTCGTGCTCGCGATTGTCCTGGTTATGCAGCGCCACCTGTACGCCCGACAGGCGAACCCGGAACGCATCGCGTTCGTCCACGCCTTGTGTATTGCGCGCATACGCATAGCCGCCCCAGTTGACATAGGCCTCGGCGAAGTCGGCATCGGCTTGCCAATTCTTTTCCTGAATCAACGGCAGAATGCCTGCACCGTAACTACCGGGCTTGGCGCCGAAGATGCGATAACCGGCACGACGGGATGCCTCATCTTGCGGCAATCCCTTGCCGATCCATTCGCCCAATTCGGCGAGATAATGCTTGCGCACGAAGTTTTGCGACAGCGGCTCGTCCAACTTGATGACGGTATTTACCGCGTCATCGACCAAATCGATCAATTGCGGGAATGCATCGCGAAAAAAGCCGCTGATGCGCGTTGTTACATCGATGCGCGGGCGTTTCAGTTCCGCCAGCGGAATCACTTCGACGCCCGTCAGCTGCCTATTCTCCGGCCGCCACACCGGACGCACACCGAGCAGCGCCAGAATCTGCGCCACGTCGTCGCCGTGCGTGCGCATCGCGCTGGTGCCCCAGACACTGATGGCGACGCTTTCCGGATAGTCGCCGGTTTCGCGCACATGGCGTGCCAGCACTTCATGCGCCAATTGCGATCCGACGCGCCAGGCCGACTGCGACGGCACGCTGCGCGGATCGACCGAGTAAAAATTGCGCCCGGTCGGCAGGATGTGCGCCATGCCGCGCGTCGGCGAGCCGCTCGGTCCCGCCGGTACATAACCGCCGGCCAGACCGCTCAACAGGTTGTCGATCTCGTCCGAAGCGCGTGCCAGATTCGGCACCAGCTCGCGGCAGGAAAAACCGAGTATGCGACGCAAACCGTCATAGCGGATTTCGGTATTTTCCGGTGCATCCTGATGAGCAGCCTTGACCGGGATCGTGCGGACGGCGCTCTCTTGTACACGCGGCTTTTTCACTTGCGAAAATACGCTACTGCGCGCACGAAGCGCAGGTTGTAAAAGCGGCTGGTTGACTGCACTACCATCGGCATCAAGTCCGCCAAAAACCAGATCCAGCACCTCATCTATACTTGATGCAAGATGACCGCGCGCATGCAGTTCGACGAACAGTTTGCGGCACAACACATCGATGGCTTCCAGCGCATCGGCTCGTGTCACGACCGGCCGTTCAGCCAGGCGGGCCAGAGCACTGACAACATTCAAACGACGCCCCTTGTGCTCCAGCAGCATGTCGATTTTCAAACCAAACAGCCGGGCGACTTCCGCCTGCAAACCAGGGATATCCTGGTTCGGCAGACGCGTAAGGGACACCAGCATGTCAACCAGTTGCTCGTTTTCGGGTGCCTGGCCAAGAATGTGCAGGCCGTCGCGGATCTGCGCGGCGCCTAACTCGCACAAATAGCCGTCGAGATCCTCGATCAGATGGGCGACACCGGCTCCGTCCATGTTTGCCAGTGCGGCGGGAATTTCGTCGTCATGGTCATGATCGTGGTCGTGACCATGCTGATGATCGTGATCGTGATCGTGTTTGTGATCGTGATCGTGTCTGTGATCATGGTGGCCATGAAAATGGGCGTGATCATCGTGGTTGTGGTCATGATCGTGGTGATCGTGATGATCATGGTCATGATGCAGCAGTCTGGCCTGCAGATCCGCATCCAGATTGGTTTCCTTCACCAGCTCCCATATCTGCTGCTGCAACAACGGCAGCTTGGCCGGATCGAGCACCTCCACCTGATAGTACTCGTCCACCAGTTGGGTCAACTGGGCCAGCGCGCCATAAGTGTCGGCGGTGGTCATCGGCGGCGTCAGGTGATCGACGACGACGGCATGGGCGCGGCGCTTGGCCTGCGCCCCCTCGCCGGGGTCGTTGATGATGAAAGGATAAAACAGAGGCATATCCGCCAGCAGCGCATCCGGAAAACAGTTTTCCGACAGGCCCACGCCCTTGCCCGGCAGCCATTCGAGCGTGCCGTGCTTGCCGACGTGAACGATGGCATCGGCGCGCCACTCGTCCCGTAACCAGCGATATAGCGCGTAATAATGGTGGGTCGGCGGCAGATCGGGCTGATGATAGATCGCATCCGGGTCCATGCCGTAGCCGCGCGGCGGTTGCAGCGCAACGAAGGCATTGCCCAGTTCGATACCCGCCAATGCCAGATGATCGTCATGCACATAGGCCTCGCCCGGCGGCGGCCCCCATTGCGCCGCCATCTTCTCCTGCATCTCCAGCGGCAAATCGTCAAACCACGCCGCATACTGCGCCGCCGGCACGCGTCCGACCGCGTGCGTCAACTGTTCGGCGCTGAGCCAGGTATTGTCGTAGGCGCAGCGGTCAATCAGCGCATGGATCAGCGCGGTGCCGTCTTCGGGCAACTGGTCGATGCGATAACCGGCGTCGCGCATCGCGCACAGGATGCGCATCAGCGATGCCGGCGCGTCGAGGCCAACCGCATTGCCGATTTGCGATGCCTTGCTGTTGGAATTGGTAAAAATAAAGGCCACGCGCTTGTCCGCATTGGGCAGCCGTTTCAACCGAGCGAAACGCGCCGCGAGACCTGCCACGCGCGCCACGCGATCGGACAACGGTTCGTATTCGACCGTCTCGTTGGACATGCCGGCGGCCCGCGTCTTGAACGACACAGGGACAGTGATGATGCGTCCATCGAATTCCGGCAATACCACATTCATCGCCGCGTCGAGCGGGTTCATGCCGCGCGCCGATTGCTGCCACTGCCCCATCATCATGCCGCTGGTCATGGCTTGCAGCACCGGCACATTGAGCCGCTCCAGCACACCGACCGACCAGCCGGCCGGGGTCGGCCAGCCAGGCGTGATTTCACCCATGGCAAATGAAGTCGTGTTGATCAGCACGTCGATATGCGGGCCCTGCTCCCCGCTGAAATGGCGCAGCGCCGTCGGCAATTGCGTGCCGCCATCGCCGCCGGCGCGGAGTGACGAGGTAAATACCGGCAGCACATTCATGCCGCGCTTTTCCAGTGCATCAACCAGCGCATCGACGAAGCGCGTATTGCCGCTCATCCAATGAGCGCGGTAAAAAACGATACCGACACTCGGCTGCTGCGGCACGCGCTGATCCAGCCAGTCGTCGATGCCGGCGCCTTGGGGCAAGTCGGGGTGATACAGTCCATGCTCGGGCAAAGCCAGCGCCGGCTCGAAGCCGAAGCCGGTCAGCAAAAGATGGTCGGACAGATGGCGCAACAGTTGCGCCAGATTGACGCTGCCGCCGGCCTGAAAATAGGTCAGCGCCTGCTGCAGCACGT
>CAMLDH010000139.1 GCA_946478765.1 uncultured Oxalobacteraceae bacterium
AGGACCGGAAAAATGCACACTCGCACCCGTCCAACTACCGAATCTAGGTTGAATGCAATCCGCGTGTTCGTCATCGCGGCAAGACTGCAAAGCTTCAAGAAAGCGGCAGCGGCATTGTTTGTCACGCCGGGTGCAGTAAGCCGCCAGATCCAGACGCTCGAAGAACATCTCGGCATGCCGCTGTTCGAACGCAAATTCCGGGAAATCCGCCTGACCCAGATGGGCGAGCTCTATCTGTCGCAGGTCGGGCCGGCCGTGGAGGCCATCGACAGCGCGACACAGCGCATTCAGGATTTGACCCGGCGGGCGACGGTGAGAGTCGATTCGACGCCGACCTTTGCGATGTACTGGCTCATTCCGCGCCTCGCGCAATTCCATGCCGCGCATCCCGACATCGAGGTCCGGCTGACCACCTCGCAAGGCATCGCCGAACGCGGCAAGGACGTCGATCTGTTCATCCGGCGCGATCCGAAGCAGTTCAATGGCATGGATGGACAGAGCTTCATGACCGAATGGTCGTCGATCGTCTGCAGTCCGGACCTGGCCAACTGGCAGCGCTTGCGCACGCCACAGGCGATTGTGCAGTCGACCTTGATCACGATGCGCTCGCGCGCCGATCTGTGGCCAAAATGGTTTGCGCTGCACGGTTTGAACGTCGCACAGGTCAAGCGGCACGTCAATCTGGACAACACGATACTGGCGATCCAGGCGGTCATCGAAGGGCTGGGTATCGGATTGATGCCATGCCTGTTTCTGGACGGCCTGCTGAAAGCGCAGACGCTGGTGTGCCCGCCGGGCGCCGCGCCGCTATCGACCGGCGCCTACCACGTGCTGCAAGCGCGGAAAAACCCTGCGCTCGGCGCGCATACCTTTGCGCGCTGGCTGCAACAGGCCGCTGCCTAAAGCGTATCCCGTCCGGCTTGCAGCCATCAAACGGCAAAAAATTGCCCAGCAAAAATGTGTGCTCACCCCTTAAAAGAGGCGTCATGCCACCGCAAAAAATGGCGCTTTTGCACGAATTACGCCGTTTGAAAATGCAAAATCCCATGTTCATGGGATGGCTTGAACATCGATGCGCACTTGATCATATGGCATGTTTGCAGATGTCAAAACCACATGCATTTTGGCAATTGATTTTGATGGTCGCGTTTGGCTCAAGGAGAAAAAATGCACCTATTTCTGGTACTTACCCGCTACATGAACGGCTTGCAAGACGAGCGTGTATTTTCATCGGGGCGGGATGCGTATGCGTATATCCGCAGCGTGACGCAAATACATGCGTCCGAGATTCTGGAAATCCCGGTGATAGGCGAGTTGGAGAGCCCGGATACGGTGTACACGGTCAGCTGGAACGACCGCACGCGCGACACCTGCAATTTCGAAGGCGTATATGGCAGCTACCCGCACGCGAAACGGGCGGTGGGCGATCAGGGACGCGTGCTGCGCCGCGCCATCCACGTTAGCGACATCGATGGACAACAGCCGTCATCCGTGATGCTTCAACAACGCGTTGCACGGAAAGCCAAGTTTCTTGGTTTTCATGGCGCAACCTGAAACGCGCCCTGCAAGGGCGGCCCGCTCCTGCAAAATCACAATATGGCGACGATAGTCGTCATGATCGCCAGTTCTCGCTGTCCTGGCGCGCGCCATCCAATGAAAAGCCTCTACATTGGATGGCCCAGTCCGACCAGTTTTTTTACGCTCGATATCGCGTAGCCCTTGTCGTCGATTTGTCCAAGGACATCGTTCCACGAAAGCCCGGTCGCCTCTTCATCGTTTCTCTCCAGATCGAGATCGCGCTGTGCAGTTTCCCAATCGGTATTGATTGCTTCTTCAGGAATAGGTTTTCCTTGAGGAACCATCAGATACGAATATTGGCCGCCGATTTCGGGCCTTCTATATAAATCGACTCTCATTCTTGCCTCCGTGTAAAACAAGCATCCCTTGTTGCCTTGTTGACCGCAGCTTCTCTGAAAGGTTGCTGCATTCATCTCTTCCACCGATGGCTAAGGCGCCATCATTTTTTTCATTTATTTGCAGCATCGATAACGAAAGCAGGGAAAAGCTGCGCGTTCTGCAAACATGCGCGAAATAATCTTTCCGAGTTGCATAAACGAGTATTGAATCGAGGCAATCCGATATTTAGAATGGCCAACGTTGCCCTATCAAAACACCACGATCAGTCTCGCTGACATGCAAGGTTTGCACGGTGACGGCCTTGTGCGCACGCGCCGTTCCGAATCGTCGGCCAGAAACTTTTTCGATAGGCAATCCGCTTCAACCGAAGCGCGTCGGTGGTCCGCTGTGCGGCCCGATTTTTTGCAATTCGAACGGGTGTCAGGCGCATGTCAAATTTTTTCCCTCGGAAGCGTGATGTAACGAAAAGCTGGGCACTCGGGATCGCGCTCGGTATTGCAGTGATGGGCTCGAATATGCCGGGCAATGCCTGTGCGGCGCAAACCGTCGTGCTGAATACGGCGCTCAACGAGCACGTCGTGATGGTGCCGGCGATTTCCGGCGCGGACAGCGTGCAACTCGAGACCACGATTTACACACCGCCGGGTGATGGCCCGTTTCCGTTACTGATCATGAACCATGGAAAAGCGCTGGGCAATCCGCGCCAACAGGGGCGCGATCGCTTTGTCGTCATCAGCCGCGAATTCGTCAAGCATGGCTATGCGGTGGTGATTCCGATGCGCAAGGGCTTTTCGAAATCCAGCGGAAATTATGTGGAAAACGAATGCGACATGGCCGGCAACGGCCAAATCCAGGCAGACGATTTGCAAGCCACGCTGAACTACATCGTCACGCAAAGCTGGGCCGACAAGAGCCACATCCTGGTGGCGGGGCAATCGTACGGCGGGCTGGCAACGATGGCGTTCGGCACGCGCGGATTCCCCGGCGTGAAAGGGCTGATCAATTTTGCCGGCGGCTTGCGCCTGCACGGCGGCGATTGTCCATGGCAAGCGTCGCTGGTGCATGCATTTGCCGAATTCGGCAAACACACGATGGTGCCCAGCTTGTGGTTTTACGGCGCCAACGACAAACACTTCAATCCGGAGCTGGCGGCAAAAATGCATCAAGCCTATGTCGGCGCCGGCGGCAATGCCCGGCTGGTCGCGTTCGGATCGTTCAAGAACGATGCGCACGGCATGAGCGGCAGCTGGGACGGCATCAAGATATGGTGGCCGGAAACCGAGAAATTTCTCCGGCAGGTAGGCATGCCGGCCGACGAGACGGTCGTTTTGTCGGATGAGCTGCGGCAGCAAAAAACCGACTTCGCCGCGCTCGACAATGTCGACGCAGTGCCGTATCTGAAAGAGAAAGGCCGCAACGCATATCGCGCATTTCTCGGCAAATCCTTGCCACGGGCATTCGCCGTTTCGCCTAGCGGCGCCTGGAGCTGGGCCGAGGATGGCGACGATCCGCAGGCGCAGGTGCTCGCCAATTGCGAAAAAAGCAGCAAGGGACCGTGCAAATTGTATGCCGTCGACGATTATGTCGTGTGGCCCGACGTGCACCAGGCGACGGCTGCTCCTGTGATGCCTACCGAGGGTAGCGCGACAGGAAAGTAAAGACAATCGCCGCGCCATCGCATATCATGTCGGCCCTTCTGAACGTGCGAGGTTTTCATGGCAAATGCATGCGGCGTGGATTTCGGCACCTCCAATTCCACGGTCGGCTGGAGCCGCCCGGGACAACCGGCGCTGCTGGCGCTGGAAGACGGCAAGGTCACGCTGCCGTCGGTCGTGTTCTTCAATGCCGATGAAGACGCGGTGTATTTCGGACGCGCGGCGCTCACCAATTATCTGGCAGGCCATGAAGGCCGCTTGATGCGCTCGTTGAAAAGCCTGCTCGGCACGGCCCTGATGGATGGCCAGACCGAGGTGGAGGGCCGCGCATTGCCGTTTCGCACACTGCTCGCGCAATTCATCGGCGAACTCAAGCGGCGCGCGGAACAGGCGGCCGGCCGCCCGTTTACCAGTGCGGTACTGGGCCGGCCGGTGCATTTCGTCGATGACAATGCAGCCGCCGACCAGCTGGCCGAAACCACGCTAGGCGATATCGCGCGCGCGGCCGGCTTCACCGACATCGCATTCCAGTACGAGCCGATTGCCGCCGCGTTCGATTACGAGTCGCAGATCGCGCGCGAAGAACTGGTGCTGATCGCCGATATCGGCGGCGGCACCTCGGATTTTTCGCTGGTCCGGCTGTCGCCGCAGCGCGCCGCCAAAACCGATCGGCGCGACGACATTCTCGCCAGCGCCGGCGTGCATATCGGCGGCACCGACTTCGACAAATATCTGAGCCTGTCCTGCGTGATGCCGCTGATGGGCCTGGGCAGCCGCCTCAACGGCAATGCCGAAGTGCCGTCGAGTTATTACTTCAACCTCGCGACCTGGCACACCATCAACCTCGCGTACACGCAAAAAACCTGGCTGCAGTTGAAAGAGGTCTATCGCGATGCGCGCGAACGCGACAAGCTGGACTGCTTGCTGAACCTGATCAAGGAGCGCGCCGGCCACTGGCTCGCGCTTCAGGTGGAGGAGGGCAAGATCGCGCTATCGGACGCTGTCAGCACGGAACTGAATCTCGACCGCCTCACGCCGCGCCATGTCCTGCCGCTCAAGCGCACGGAATTCGATGGCGCGATCGCGCATCTGATCACACGGGTGGAAGACACGGTAGGCAATTTGTTGCGCGACGCGGGTGTGACGGCCGACGCGGTGGACACGGTATTTTTTACCGGCGGATCGAGCGGCGTGCATCTGCTGCGCGAAAAAATCGCGGCGCAGGTGCCGGCTGCGCGGCAGGTCGAAGGCGATCGATTCGGCAGCATCGGCGCCGGGCTGGCGCTTGATGCGATGAGGAAGTTTGGATAAGTTGAGTGGGGTGGGCGCGGTCTCATCGTGCCCACGCGGATCAATGCAGCGTGGATGGGTACCCGTGCCGAATGGATTTTTCACGTGCGGCGGCGACATTGATCGCATCGAGTGGTAATGCAACTTCAATCAATTTCTTTGGTGTTTTAATCGGGATCATACGAATCCTGGTGCTTGTTGCCGCAATGTATCTTCGGCAATTTGGCCGAAGAATTGGCGTGTTAGACTAAAAAAACGGCTTAGCCGGTTGTTGGTCGGCACTAGATCAATAGCCGCTAAGTCGACAAGACTCCATCCCTTGGCTATGTGCTCCTGAAATAGACTATCCAGTTCATCCCACCACTGGCGCCTTCGCGTAATCAAGTAGGGGCTGTTGAGGTTGAGCGTGTCGATGGTATATTGCGCTCGATCTCGCTCCTGAATATTCAAGGTCGAGGCTGGTATGACCCGACCATCGGAGAGGTAGACAAAAAAACGACGCGAATCTTGTTGATAACAGGATACGAAGCGCCTAACGTCACAAGCTCGTTGCTTCGCAGGTGCATGACCGCCAAAAACTTCATGCCTCTGTGCATTGAAGGCAGGCAAGTCATGTACGCTTTCAAGCGCACTTGCGGCTAAGTTACTGTAATCAAACGTGCGCTGCGGGTTTTGGCTTTTATTTTCCACATGCTCAATGTGGTACCCCAACCCTTCTTGATCGGCTCGTAGTTCACTGTAGCAACATAGGTGATATTGCTCGTTTAGTATGTCGAGCATAAGAGCTGACTTGTAATCAAAATTTCGCCATCGACTTGTAGCCTGCCCATGTGTTTGAGGTGGCATTGCATTAGCTTGGGTCAAGTGATAGCCACCGTTACCTAGTTTCGTGATTGCCCTCATCGTTTAAGCGCCTCCTGGCGCTGAATACTGCGCCGAAGCTTTTGCAACTGCGGATGATGTTCTCCCAATGCTGCGCCGAGGCTACGCAAAAGCATTTCAGCTTCATGTGCTTGGTAGTTGCCTTGATCCACCCATTCAGTCAATCGCTGCAAGTCGGCTTTCTCGCTTACAGGTGGCTGTGGGTCGACCATCATTACACTTTGCATGACATCTCCACTTGGCTCGCCATAGGTCATTGCCAGCGGTGGCGCTGCAATAATCTTCCCGCTTGCGTCCGGGCCAACAATGCGGATATCTTCTCGTTTTACGGTACTCAATACTTGTGGGCTATGAGTCGTCACGATAAATTGCGTGTTCTGAAATGTTCGTACTAGGTCCGCCAGGATGTGTTGTTGCCATGCTGGATGAAGATGCAAATCAACTTCGTCAATCAGCGCGATAGCGGGCAAGTCCAGCGGATTCATGATCGGCATGCCCTCCGTCACCATTCGGCTATTTGCTTGCGCCATACGTCGAGCGAGATCCATTACAAGTCCCATCACCACGCGGTAGCCATCGCTGAGCTGATTAATTCGCAGCGTGCGAGTCACGCCATCGGAAATCGTTCGATCGATTACGAAGCGTAGCGGACGGATTTCAGTTCGCGGATTGCTAAAGCCATCAGGCAGCATGCGTACGATGGCATCACGAACCAATTGAAGTTCAGTCAACCGATAGTCAAAATCACGCTTGGATTCCTTCTCCCGGCGTTCTTGATCTTCCATCGCGCTAAACCACTCAAACGCCGCACGAAAACGTGAATCTGGGTCCAACGCACCTGCCAACGCTTCGAAGCGTGAGAATTGTTTTTTAAAGCCGCGACGACGTTGAACTTCCTCGCGAATAGCGCGATTTGTACCGTAATACGCAATAACCGGAAGGAAATATTCACCGCCTTCCGCGTCCGTTTGTACCAAGTTCAGAGTAAATTCATCGATCTGTTTCAAACCCGTTGTGAGCGAGCCGTCGAGATCTTCAGAAAGTGCGTTCTTGATTGCAGAAACCTTAATGGAACCATCGCGCCGACGCCCCCCTGACCAGACAACAGGCCCGCCATTTCGGTCTCTTGCTTCCCACGACAGTGCCATGAAGGGCTCTCGATGCTCCCGTTCATTAATACGGATATCAGTATCCTTGGTTGTTCGCCCTGAAACGCCCGGTAGTTTTGTCAAATACCGTCCAAAGCCGATAGCTATCGCATCGAGAATCGCAGTCTTACCTGCACCATTTTCGGCAATGATCACGGTTAGTTTTGAGCCAAATTCAACGTCTAAATCCTCAAAACAGCGGAAATTGCGCAATCGTATGCGTTCTAGCCTCATAGGAGATCTCCTGGTTTCAGTGCTGTGGACAGCAAGTGTGATAAATCTAAGTTTATGCTCATCACGGCCCAGTCTGGCTCCTGCGTAAATGGTTTCGTGACATAGAACGGCCCCTCATGCTTCTCGCCGTTCACGAAAACAATGCCAAGAATAAATTTATCTTGCTGGTTCAATCCGTAGAGAATCTTATTCCGAGTTACAGTAACAGTATTGCCCCCCTTCGCACGACCCTTGACCTCAATGTGCCGAGAAGCTAGTAATTTCCTATCTACAGCCTTCGGCAGACTGGTCACATCCCAACCGCACTTCTGAGAAGAGACATCAATCACTTCGTGACCGAGTTCGTATTCAGCGGCCATTATGTAGATAGCGGAAAAACCAAACCCGCAAGAGCCAGCGAAGTCAATCCGACTTGGCCAGCAACGTGAAATGCTCCACCGCCGGCGGACCCGCGAAAAACGGGCCGACAATCGCGCGCCATTCCTGGAACGCCGGCGATTGACGGAAATCGACCGTATGGTTTTCCAGCGTTTCCCAGAAAATCGTCAGGACATAACGCTCGGGCGATTCGATCCCTTTGTTGACCTCATAGCCGCGAAAACCCTTGGCCTTGGAGATGATCTGTTCGATGCCGTGCTGGATGGCGGCATCGAATTCCTGTTGTTTGCCCGGCTGGATGCGGATATCGGCGAGTTCGAGAATCATGCTTTTTCCATGTAGTGAGGGGAGAGCAATTATCCCATCTTCAACGCGACTCCAGCCAGCGCAGCGCGCCCAGGCCGGCCGCGCGGCCGCTGGCGAAGCAGGTGGTGAGCAGATAGCCGCCGGTGGGTGCTTCCCAATCGAGCATCTCTCCGGCGCAGAACAAGCCCGGCAGCGCGCGCACCATCAACTGCGCATCGAGCGCGTCGAACCCGACGCCGCCGGCGCTGCTGATCGCTTCATCGATCGGGCGCGCTGCATTCAGTCGCACCGGCAGCGCCTTGATCGCGGCGCCTAGGCGAGTCGCATCCTTGAAGTCTTCCGCCGGCACCAGTTCACGCAACAGTCCCGCCTTCACGCCGTGAATGCCGACCCGGCTTTGCAAGTGGCTCGCCATCGAGCGCGAACCGCGCGGGTGGGCGATTTCATCGATCACGCGCTGCAGCGTTTTGCCGGGCGCCAGATCGAGTTGCAATGTTGCCGCCCCATGGGCGCCGATCCGGTCGCGCAGCGGCGCGGATAATGCATAGATCAGGCTGCCTTCAACGCCTGTTGCGGTCACCACGAATTCGCCCTGGCGCTGCTGCGTGTGTCCTGCTAAATCGGTCACCGTCGCGACCACCGATTTCACCGGATGCCCGGCAAAGCGTGTTGCGAAGTGCGTGCTCCAGCGGGCATCGAAGCCGCAGTTCGCAGGCTGCAGGGCCGCGACCGCAATCCCTTGCTGCGCCAGCAGCGGCACCCAAGCGCCATCGGAGCCCAGGCGCGCCCAACTGCCACCGCCCAGCGCCAGCACCACCGCATCGGCGCGGATCGCGCGTTCGCCATCCGGCGTCGCAAAGCGCAACATGCCGTCTGCCGCTGCGCCATCCCAGCCACACCAACGATGCCGCATATGAAAATGCACGCCGGCGGCGCGCAAGCGATGCAGCCACGCGCGCAACAGCGGTGCGGCCTTCATGTCGGTTGGGAATACGCGGCCGGACGTGCCGACAAAGGTGTCGATGCCGAGCGCATGGATCCAGTCGCGCAGCGCCTGCGGCCCGAATGCGGCGAGCAGAGGTGCGATCTGCGGCTGGCGCACGCCGTAGCGCGACAGGAACGCGTCCAGCGGTTCCGCGTGCGTGATGTTCATGCCG
>CAMLDH010000140.1 GCA_946478765.1 uncultured Oxalobacteraceae bacterium
CCAATCCGCTTCGGGCGCCGTGGCGCCTGCTGGGGAAGGTATCCGGCGTCTTGAGAAAAAGTTTAGGGCGGCGGGCGATTATATTTTTGCGTGCATGACATGCTTGCCAACGCCCGTGCCGTTTCATTTACGGATGTTTCGCGCGGCTTGTTCGCAGGATCGTGCGTCGCATCCGCTACCGAAAACTACGGCAATGGTTGTGCTGCTCAACGTTGCCCGGGTTGCCGGTTCAGACCGGGAATCAGGTCGGCCAGCGTACTGCCGCCAACCGTGGTGCGTGCCCCGAGGATGCGCCGGGCGAGACGGCGAAACGCTTCCTGGTCCGCCACTTCTCCGCTCAGCACCGCTTCGGCATAGCGCGCCGACAGACCTTGCGGATCCAGCCGCAGCGCGCGCTCGATGCAAGCCTTCGCCTCCTCGCTGCGTCCTTGCAGTGCCAGCACGACTGCCAGCCCGCCATGGGTTTCCCCGAAATTGCGATCCAGCGCCATGGCCGTCTCGAAATTCTGCTCTGCGGCCGGCAAATCCTTTTTCATCAGATTGCACCAACCCATTCCATGCCAGGTACCGATGTGATTGGGCATGAAGGACACGGCGGTCTTGAACTCGACCAGCGCCTGGTCGAGGTTCAGTTCCAACAGATGGGCCATGGCGCTTGCCGACCATACCCGCCCGTCTTGCGGGTGATGTTCCAGCGCGCGCGCCAAGAGCGGCCTGGCGCTTGCCACATCGCGCTCTCCAAGTGCGATCGAGCCGCGCGCAACGAGTGCCTCGACATGATCCGGGTTGCTTTGCAACGCCGCTTCCGCCAATGGCTTGGCTTTGTCGAAATTGCCTGCATCCAGGTACAGCAGACTTGCCACGCCGGCGGCGGCAGCATCGAGCGTTTTCCCTTGCAGCCGTGTTTCGATCATTTGAAAGGCATCGTCGAATTCGCGCAGATGATGCTGGCAGCGCAACAGCATCGTAAAGCTGTCGGGGGGCGCGTCCGGCGCGTCCAATAGTGACCGCAACAGGTCGCGCCCCTCGTCGTACTTATGCTGCCGAATTTTGGCATAAGCGAGATTGAATGCCACCACCGGCGAGTCGACGCCTTCGGCGATCAAATCGCGCAGAAGACTTTCCGCTTGCGCATAGCGCTTCTCGGCAATCCAGAGCGTTGCCTGGCTGTGACGCAGGAAAACATTGCGCGGCTCGATTTCCAGCGCCCGCGTCAAATAGTGCTGGGCCGCGCTGAGTTCGCCAAGCGCAAGCGCGCAATCGAAAGCGTCGGTCAGCAATGAAAAATTCTGCGGATCCTGTTCCAGGAATGCTTCAAGCCTGGCCAGGCGGGCCGGGGTGGGTTGCATCGTTGGTTCCATCATCTTTCCATTCCTTGTAATTTGTAATGTAGCGATATTCGGCGCCGTCCGCCCCGTACGCGTCGGACGGCGCAAAGCGCAACGGTCAAGCTAATAACGCAGATCGATCATGCCGTGGTGACGCGCGATCTGCCCCAGCTTGTTCAGCGCATCGCGGTGCACTTGCGACACGCGGCCTTTCGTCACGCCCAGGATGCTCGCGATTTCCTCAAAGGGAATTTGTTGCAAGTAATGGTATTTGATTACCCGCCTTTCATTGTCAGGCAAGCGCTCGATCAGTTCCCTGACGCGCTGGCCCAATTGCTTGAGCTCGACGTGGCGGTAGGTATTGTCGGGATAGGCGGCATCGTCCGCCTGGACCATTCCCGACTCGTCCAACGCAAATCCGATTGCCAACCCGATCGCAAGCTCGGCCAAGTACCCGAACACCGCATTCGGATCCTTGGGAGCGATATCTGCGTCCTTTTGCGATTTGACGCGCGCGGCAACTATCCGTTGCCGCGCACTGACTTGCACCTGCCGCTCGCTCAGCGATTCGATTCCATTGAGAACCGCCCCATTGATCCGCAAGGCGGCAAATGTCTCGAACTTCACCTCGCGTGCGGGATCGAAACGGTCAACGGCTTCCACCAGCCCTATCGATGCGTATTGCAGATAATCGGCAAACTCCAGTTCGATGAATGTTCTCTTGGCATACAGTTTGGCAGCGAGTATGCGTGCGAACGGAAGATAAAAATCGATGATCTGTTCCCGCGCGGACGAATTGTCGCCCGAACGCATGCCGTCCCATAGCGGCGTGGTGTCGATCGACGTATCGAACTGCACAGGTTTGACGATGTCGCTCCGCTTCACGCTCCGGCGTCCCTGTCAAGACACTAGGAAAACGTGCCCAGAAGCGCACGCACAACGAGATTCCATCCGTCGATGAGCACGAACATCAGGATCTTGATGGGCAAGGCAATGGATGCCGGCGGCACCATCATCATGCCAAGTGACATCAATGCACTCGATACGATCAGGTCGACCAACAGGAACGGCAGGAAAATCACGAACCCGATCTGGAACGCCGAGCGCAGCTCCGACAGCATGAAAGCCGGAATCAACTGGATCAGATTGATGTCGTCGATCGTCTTCGGCTGCTCCGCTTTCGACAAATCCACCATCAAGGCAAGGTCCTCCTCCCGCGTTTGGCGCACCATGAATTCCCTGATCGGCCGTACCGCCGCAGGCCCGGCCTTCTCGGCTGACAGCTTGCCGTCCATGAAAGGCTGGAACGCGTTGGTGTTCACTTCCTGCAATACAGAGGACATCGTAAACAAGGTCAAAAAAAGCGCAAGGCTGATCACCACGGTGTTCGGCGGCGTTTCCTGCATCCCTATCGCATGCCTGAGCATCGACAGCACAATCACGATGCGGATGAACGAGGTCATGGACATCAGTATCGCCGGCGCCAGGCTGAGCATGGTCAGGCCCAGCAGAATTTTGATCGCCGACGATATCTCGCCCGCCGCCCCCGCGCCGCCCGCGAGGCGAATTTGCACACCGGGCAGGGACACGGCAGGTTCGCTTGCCCACGCTGCCGAGCATGCGAGGGCAAGCAGGGCCAACAACGCCAGCAGCGGACCTTTGAACCGGCCTGATTTTCCCATCTTCATCAAGTCTGCTCCTCATGGCCGGGACGGGATGTGGGCGACGATGCGAGGCATTGGATGCCCTGCTCGCTTTGCGCAACCAGGTAATAGGCGCCGGCAAACTCGACGACGTGCAACAATGCGCGCGGATTGAGCCGCTGTGTCTCCCGCACGTGCAATTGCCTTGGCGCGCCCGTATCGCGGCTGGTACGCAGGCGTCGGCGTATCACATGGATGGCGCCGGCCGCCGCCAACGCGAAGACTGCCATCCCGATAGCCAGCCGGGGTAGTTCGCTTGTGGACGCGGCGGCATCGCGCTTGTACGGTATCGCCGCAACCGGCGAATCGGGCGCGCCGGCATGGCAAGCGCCGGCGCCAAGGAAAACGCCGGTGGCAAACAGCAGGCGCCGCAAATACTGGTTGATCATGGCTGAGCCGGTGCGGCGATCTCGGTAATGCGCACGCCAAAATTATCGTCGACGACCACCAGTTGGCCGCGCGCGACAATATTACCCTCCACCAGCACGTCGACTGGACAATCAACCCCCCGGTCAATCTTGAGTATCGACGCCTCCTTCAGGTCCATCAGTTCACCCAACGTGGTCTGCGCCTCGCCGACCACCACGGTGAGCTTGACCTTGATGCCTTGCAGCAGCCTCATGTTTCCATCCAGTATCGCAGGACCGGAAGGGATCCGTGGCTGGAACCCGGATAGCTCAATGATCTGCGTTGGATGCTGTTCTTCGATTTCTTTCATGGCCTTATCGCTCATCAAGTTAGTTTAAGCCTGTCATTTGCCGCGCCGGACCACTTCAAGCGCGACATTCTTATCCATCACGCCCAGGTAGCCGTCAAACAGCGCCTTGCGTTCCGGTCCATAGACGGTCAGCGGTTGATCGACCGATGTGGACAAGCGAATCACGTCGCCCAGCGCCAGCGTCATCAGCGCCCCGACCTCGACGTCCACCTGACCGATCTCGATCGGCAATGTAACGGCAATCCCGCTCAGGGCTTTCCTGATATCCGTAGTCGGCAAAACGGCGGCGTGCGGCATCGCTCTTGGGCTGATCGCCCCAACGCATTCACGATTGAGCAGGCACACGGCCGACTGCTCGCCGACCTGGATGCGCGCGCATACGGCGCCGGAACCGTGCTGAAAAACCGCGACCGGCGGTGCCTCGCTATTGCGCCTGCTCGGGTCGCAAAGCGCCGCCACGCCGGCAATGTGGTCGGACAACGCAAGCAGTGCTTTCTCCGCGCCATCCGAGGCGAGCGAGAGCATGCGTTTCGGTTGCGCCATATGCCGCTGATCCGGGGGAAACAGTTGACGCTGGATATACCGAAAGAATTCCGGTTGCCACGCGACCCACACCGACTTCTCTTGTTCGGTACAACAGCGTTGCCATTGCAACGGCGATTGCAGGGATTCGGCCTGCCACGCGCGTGTGCATTCGACATGGATATCAAGCATGTCCAGTCCCCAGGCCGAACGCCAATCCTCGACTGCCGCAGTCAAGCGGCGGGCCGTTTCGTTCAATACGGTGGCGCCCAGTAGCGCATAGGGCCGCAGCTTCATCAGCGATGACCCTTCATGTCGAACAATTCCTGAATCATGTCGTTGGCAGTACTGATCACATGGGAAGATGCTTGATAGCCGCGCTGCATGACGATCAGGTTGCTGAATTCTTCTGCCAGGTCGACGTTGGCCGTTTCGACCACACCGGCACTCACGCTGCCAAATGACTGCGATTTGGCATACCCTAAATGGACGCCGGCGGCATTCCGGCTGACAAACTCGCTGCCGCCAAGCGCTTGCACATCCTGGTTGGAATTGAATCGAGCCAGTGCCAGGCGCGGGCCTTTGGCGGTCTGTCCATTCGAATAACTGGCGACCAGCGTTCCTTCCGCATCGACCGCAACCTTGGTCAGCGCACCTGCGCCAACGCCATCGTGGGAACTGACCGCCAGCGTCGATGTATTTCCCGCGGCAAAGGATGTCACCTCCTTGGAAAAATCGAGCGTCACGGTAAACGGCGGCACGCCGTCCGGTGCGTACGTAAACTTCACCGTACTGGCATCGGCGTCCGGGTCGCCGCCGGTGAACTGGAGTTCGCCGCTATCGATGTCGCCGTTCGTATCGCTGACCGTCACGGTCCAGTTCCCCGGTGTCGTCGCGCCATTATTCTTGAACACCAGTTTGACGATATGCTCGCCGCCCACCGGGTCGATCAGCGTCACGCCATTGAGCGTGACGTCGGAGGCGGCATCGTTCGACAAATTTCCGTTGAATTTGACATTGACGGTCGCCTGCGGGGGATTGGTGCGCAGCCCGCTCAATGAAACGTCGATGACCTTGCCGGCGTCGTCCAGACCGGAGACGCGCAAGCCGCTCGTCGTGCTGACCAGAAAACCTTCCTGATCGAACTGGAACTGTCCGGCGCGCGTGTAATGCGCTTCGTCGCCATCATGCAGTGCGAAAAAGCCTTCTCCATTAATCGCCAGATCCAGATCGCCGCCGGTCTGCCGCAGCTCGCCCGCCTTGAAGTTGATCGCCGTCGCCAGCGTGTTGAGCCCCATGCCGAGCTGGGCCCCGCCTGCTGTCTGGCCCTGCACACCGGCGCCCTGCTGATAAAACAGGTCGGTAAATTGCAGTTGCGCCCCCTTGAACCCAGGCGTGTTGACGTTCGCCAAATTATTACCGATCACGCGCAAGCCCTTCGAATACCCGGTCAAGCCCGACATGCCGATGAAAATAGTGTCCAACATGATGCTTTCCCTCTATCGAACAGAAACGAGTTGTGCCAGGCTCACGCCATCGATGTGCGCGCCGCTTGCGGTCTGGATGGTCATTAGCGGCTCTCCCGCAGACAACGCGAACGCCATTACCTGTCCAGTGACCAGGCCTTCGGACGAATTGACCTCGACCGTCTTGCCAAGCAATCCAACCGATTGCGTCGCCGCCTGGACCGACAACAATTGATCGATCTTTTGATTAAGCTGCCTGTTTTGCTCCAGTGACGCAAACTGCGCGACTTGGGCAATGAATTCCTGGTTATCCAAGGGTTTGAGCGGATCCTGGTTGCTTAACTGGCTGGTTAATATTTTCAGGAAATCCTGCAGGCCAACCCCGTTTAATTGTGTCGCAGCACTCGTCGCTGCCGTTGCACTGATTGCCATTTATAAAGCTCCTTTGCGGTTGTACCGTGGTGTCTGATCGTGTTCCACCAATTGGTGCGCCAGATACAGGTTGGCGATCTTCTTTCCGTTCAACGTCAATGCGGTCAATTTCAACCCGGCTCCGTTTAATTCGCCATGGACTGCCGCCGCGATGGCGTGCACCTGAAATTCGGCCAGATCGGCGTCGCGAATCCACGCATGCACGCCGTCTTTCGCGTGATAGAGGTGCAATTGCCTGAGCGCATACGGTTGATCGGCGTGCGGCAGATCAAGCGGCCGACGCGCTTGATCTGCGTCGCCGGCGCCGCTCGTGTCTTGCGAATCGGCAGCCGTACCGGTGTCCGCAGATGGCAGCGCGCGCTCACCTAGGAGGGCGACTCCGACATGGCTAGCCGGTTTCGCTATCGCATTTGGCTGCTGCGTATTTTTCGCTTCCGCAGCAATCCCGCCCTGGCCCGCTCGATAGGGCACGCCGCCCGCCTCGCCAAGGAGGTGTGTCTCACTCACCTGCGACATAGCGTCGGCACCGAATGTGCCCTGCGCGCGTCCGCTTCCCAGATCCGAGAGGGACGCGCGCACATCATTGCCCACCCGGTACAATGTCTGTTCATCGCGGGGTCCGTCGACGGTAGTTCGACGCGCGTTGCCCGCATCATGCTGCGCCGAAGAGGATAATGCCGGCGTGCGTTCCGTCTCTGCGTCAGGCGACAGGCTTGCGTTACGCACATCGTCTGGGCTGCGCCCGCCGCCGACAGCGCCGCGCTCGCTTTCGCCACCGCATTCGGCTGCGCTTGGACGCTTGGCGGCATTCAACTCGAGCAATGCACGCTCCAGTTCCAGCATCCATCCGCTGTGGCGCACCGATGCTGTTTGGCAATCCGCACGCAACGATGCACCGCCGGCATACGATGCGGGAATTTCAAGATTGCTTGTCATGCTTTTCCAGCCGTGTCTGAAGGGTCGACCAATGGTCGTCCGCAAATTTAAAATCGTCGGTCAAGCGCAACTTGACGAATTCCGCCTTCATTTCGTCGCGATGCTGTTCAACCGCTTCCACGCCGCGCTGCGCCGCGACGACACGATCGATCAGCGCGTCCCGATCACGCTCCTGCCGGGCGATTGCTTGCTCCTGGAGCAAGCGCCGCTTCGCGAGGTCTTGCATGTAGTTCGTCAATACGGTAAAGCCATCGATCGTCAGGGTCCCGCTCGCACGCTTTTTCCATTCGTTCGCCGCGGCGTCAATGCTGCCCTGCATGCCGGCAAGTTCGTCTTTCAGTGCCAATACTGCTTCGTTCGCCTGATTCAATTCCAGCAATAAGGCATCGAGGTCCCACTGTCGCGTCAGCAGGACGGGTTCAAGCGCGTAGCGGAACCGTGCATTGCGGGTCATGACTTGCCGCCCTCGCCCAGTGCATTGCGCATGCGCGCCATGGTGTCCTGCCGCGCGGTCGATTCCAGGATCGACTGGCGCAGCACGCTGCTGATCGCCGGGAACACCTGCAGCGCGCGATCGACCGCGGGATTGCTGCCAACCCGGTATGCGCCCATGTCGACCATCTGCCGGTTTCGTTCATAGACGGACAGCGACTCTACAACCGCCGCCATCAGTTTCTGCTCCTCCTGGCTCACCAGATCCGTGGCGAGGCGGCTGATGCTGTGCAGGACGTCGATCGCCGGAAAATGCCCTTCATGCGCCAAGTCGCGCGACAACATGATGTGGCCGTCCAAGGTGGCGCGCACGATGTCCGATATCGGTTCATTAAAATCGTCGCCCTCGACCAGCACCGTGTACAGGGCCGTAATCGATCCCCCGGAGTCGGTTGTACCGCAGCGCTCGCACAGCGCGGGGATTTCATTGAACACCGATGGCGTATATCCGCGCGAAGTCGGCGGCTCGCCTGCCGCCAGTCCGATTTCCCGCCGCGCCATCGCAAACCGCGTTACCGAATCCATCATCAGCAGCACCTGCTTTCCCTGGTCCCGGAAATGTTCGGCAATCGCGGTCGCCGCATAGGCCGCACGATTGCGCACCAGCGCCGGCTGGTCGGAGGTGGCAACCACTACCACGCTGCGCCGCATGCCTTCGGTCCCAAGGTGTTTTTCGATGAACTCACGCACCTCCCTGCCCCGTTCACCGATCAGTGCAATAACATTGATGTCGGCCTTCACATCCCGGGCCAGCATGCCGAGCAAGGTGCTCTTGCCAACGCCGCTACCGGCAAAAATGCCCATACGCTGGCCGCGTCCAAGCGGCAGCAGGCAATCGATTGCGCGCACGCCGGTCTCGATCAAGGTGGAAATGCGTGGCCGCGTGAGCGGATTCAACGGCGCCGCATGCAGCGACCGGGTGTCGCGGGCTTTGGGCACGCTGCCCCCGTCGAGCGGCACTCCAAACGCATCCACCACGCGTCCCAGCAATCCGTCGCCGACCGGCATGCGCGGATGCTGGCCGGTCGCCACCACCTCGTTGCCGCTTCCTACCCCGCGCAGCTCGCCGTACGGCATCAGGACGACGCGTCCGGGCTTTACCCCCACCACTTCCGCCAACAATTTGTCTTGCGCGTATCCGGGGATGATTTCGCATATCTCGCCG